>DASYSW010000233.1:0-16007 GCA_036002905.1 Chitinophagaceae bacterium | reverse complement strand
CAGGGTTACGCTCAATATGCCGGAGGAAGCGATGTCCTAATCCTTTTCCTTCTGCCGCCCCTTCGATAATGCCAGGCAGGTCAGCGATGCAAAAACTCTTACCGTCACGATACTCTACGATGCCGAGGTTGGGAGTGATGGTAGTAAAAGCATAATCGGCAATTTTTGGCTTTGCCGCGGTCATCACGGAAAGTAAAGTTGATTTACCAGCATTCGGAAAGCCAACCAATCCAACATCGGCCAGAACCTTTAATTCTAAAACTTTCCACCCTTCCACACCTGGTAAGCCCGGCTGCGCATATTCCGGCGCCTGGTTGGTGGCTGTTTTAAAATTGGTGTTTCCTAAGCCACCTTTCCCACCTTCCAGCCAGATGGTTTCTTCTCCGTCTTGTAATATCTCTGCCTCTTTTTTTCCGGTCGCTTCATCAAGTGCAATAGTACCGAGAGGGACTTCAATAATTATATCTTTCCCATCCCGCCCGGTTTTGTTATTACTACTACCGCCTTCGCCGTTTTCGGCCAGGATATTCTTATAATAACGTAAATGTAAAAGTGTCCAAAGATTCTTGTTACCCTTTAAAATAATGTGAGCACCCCTTCCGCCGTCGCCCCCATCCGGTCCCCCGAACGCAGTCATCTTATTCCGCAAAAAATGTTTACTACCAGCACCACCATGGCCTGTCCTGCAAAAAATCCTGATCTGGTCAACAAAATTGGTTTTTTCCACAAAAATCTTTTAGGGGCCCGCGACGACGGGGCAGGCAAAAGTAAGCCAAGGACGATTATTCGTTATTACCGAGCACCCGGTTCTGCAAACAAAAGATTTGGCAGAGTTTTTTCGGCATTAATACCAGGTAAGCCTTAAAAACTCCCCAAATAAATTTTCTATGATCAAAGGATTAAAAAAACTCCATGGCAGTGAACCTGCTTGTCGAAAAAGATCAGATAGCGATCATTTAAAATTCGTGATCCATCGCAAAGAGGATGAGTACTTGAAGTTTGATTTTACTTTGGAATTGAATGGTATCAAAAGTTGGGCAGTTCCCGACGTACCTTCCATGGATCCATCGGAGCAGCGTTTTGCACAGGAGGATGAAGTGGAATTTGAAAGAGTTCTCGGGGAAAATTCAGAACAAAGCACAGCAGAGGAAATACTCCAGGCATGGGACAAAGGCAATTATATTCCTATTGATGATAAAGGAAAGGTATTGTCAGAATATGAAGCACTCAGATGCTTGCAGGACGGTGTTTTGAAATTCTTTTTGCAAGGCAAGAAATTGATCGGTGAATTTGTATTGATGAAAAGAGGGATCAATGACTGGCTATTGATGAAGCGACATGATGAATTTGCCCTATATAATTTTTAGCCTGAAGAGCGAGGTTGATATAAAAAACTCTAATCCTTTGTGGAATATCCTCCACACTTTGGATAGGCAAGTCTTTATCTATTTTTCTACAGATAAAGTAGATTTTATTACTTGGACATGATGGTACAAACAAAAAAGCATTGGCCTTACGGGGTCAATGCTTTTGCGATTCAGTTAAGATTGCTCTTTACTGGACCACTAATTTTTGAGTAAAGATGGCCTTACTGTTGATGTCTGACACCTTTACCAGATAAATTCCCTGTGCAGTGTTCTTTTTCAGATTGATAGTTTGCACCTGGATATCGTTGAGAATATTAATTTTTTGCGCCATGATCAGTTTGCCACTGACGTCTGTCAATTCAACGGTATAATTTCCCGGAATTAGTTTATTGAATTGAAGTTTGAATTGATTGTTGCCGACGTCAACCGGGTTTGGATAGAGTTGAATTGCATTTGAAAGAGGTGATTCGCGCGGCTCAATCAAAGCAAGATCGGACGGTCTGCGCGTTGACAAAAAGTTACTATTCGCAAGATCCGATGTAAGGTAAACTCCTTTTGGAGCGTTGTAAGGAGTCGAGTTCCATGACTTTGGATCGACGAGGTACCATCCCTTTGCATAGACCTGACTTCCAGCCAACAATTTCCCATCGTCTGTAACGGCAACGCCGTTGATCGTGAAACCTTGCGGTAACCCTTTAATAGGCCCGAGCCATTTTGCCACCTTGGTATCGATATTGATCTTGAAAACACTGTTATTGGCCGAAACCAAATAAAGATTGCCTTCGTCATCAGCGACCATATCACCTCCCCAACTGCTGCAACGGTTATGTACAGAGATGCCTGTATTTCCGGGATCGTCCACCAATGAACCCAGTTGCTCTACGTTAAATTTCTTGCCTGTGGTGAATCGAACAAAATTGTTTGCATCATTCGTCACCGCGTATCCATAGCCATCCGGGGCGATGACCATACGGGAAACAACTCCTCCGTCATCCTTGTTTGTATTTTCGTGACCTGAAAAAGCTTGACCGGTTACATAATAAAGTTTCATTGTTTCCAGGTCGATATACCGAAGCTGGTCAATGAACATCGGGGTAAAGTAAAGGCGGTTATTCTTTCTGTCATATGCAATAGCCGCAACACCGGTACTAAAGGGAAGTGAAGTATTACCGTTGCCATTATCAGTTACAATTAATTTTTTCGTCTGGGCGTCGTAAGCGGTTTGTTTAAGATTCATGCCATTAAGGAGCGCATCACTGTAAACCCCTGTTTGCAAATTAAGTTTTCGGAGCACGGTCCAGCCGGCAGTATTTTGATTTACATCCGTAATAGCGTATGCAAAGCGGTCCTGGGCAAAAACAGAGACAGTTAAAAGCGTAATTCCTGAAGAAAGAAGAACAGAGTAGAAGTTTTTTCTCATACACACAGTATTTTAGTTTTCTTGGGACATTTAAGTTACAAAGATTTCAGTTTTCTATCGAATTATTTTTTACAAGGGCGATCGTTAATTTTATGTTATCGGCAAAATAATTTTGTCAGCGGCTAAATTTGTAAATTTTAAAGGCAAACGGATATGAAGTGGCTTATCGTAATTTTACTTCTCTTTCTGTTTCGATCTCAAAGTTGTAAAAAACAGGCAAGAATAAAACTTCCTCCCTGCGTAATAGACAAAATTGAAGCTATTCAACAGCAACCAAAATACAACCCGCCAGCCACTGTTTATCGGTATTTATATGCGGGAACCTATGTTTACCTCTTTAGTTCCAATTGCTGTGATCAATACAATTACCTGTTCGACCGGGATTGTAACATAGTCTGTGCCCCCAGCGGTGGCATTACCGGAAAAGGCGATAGCCGGTGCTCAAATTTTGAGGAAGTGGCAACGGATAAGACTTTAGTTTGGAAGGATGAGCGGTGAGATCATCGTTTCGGATTTTCAGCCCTTATTTTACTCCATGTTTCATAGAGACTTTCCTGTGGTGGCCGGTCAACTGGAATTTCATGCAACGGCTTGCACGGTATGAGAGATTCAAACATCTCTTTGGGTAATTCCTGGTAGAGTTTTGTGCCCTGCGTTTTCCAGGCTATCATTTCGTCGCTGACGTGTTTTATGATTTTAGCCGGATTACCAACGACCAGGCTTCTTGCGGGAATTTTTTCCGCTTCTTTGATAAAACTCAAGGCTCCGACGATACACTCATCACCGAGTTCCACGTTATCCATAATAACGCTATTCATTCCCACTAAGCAATTTTTCCCGATCGTTGCTCCGTGAATGATAGCTCCGTGACCGATATGGGAAGTTTCCTTTAACAATACGGTTACCCCCGGAAACATGTGAATAATGCAATTCTCCTGTACATTGCAACCGTCTTCAATGATGATGCCACCCCAATCTCCCCGCAGTGCAGCGCCGGGACCGATGTAGCAATTTTTTCCAATAATGACGTTCCCTGTAACAGCAGCTTGTGCATGAATGAACGAGGTTTCATGAACTACCGGGACAAAATCTTTGAATGAATAGAACATATTTATTTTTTCGAAGCTCAAAGTTGGCTAAAAGAAATAAACTTTTGTTCAACTTGTAAACAGAAATACCCCTTATGTTGTTATTATATTCCGCCCGTAAAAAATTAAAATTCCGGGCATCATTATTGGCGCCATTCGCTCCTTCACCGGCGGAATTCAGTCAAATCAAAAAAACACTACTATGAAGTACAGAGATCTTGGTAATACAGGAGAAAAATTATCTGCTATCGGCTTGGGCTGCATGGGAATGAGCTTTGCTTATGGCCCCCGTAACGATGAAGAATCGATAGCCACACTCAACAGGGCACTGGAGCTGGGAATTAATTTTTGGGACACGGCGGATATGTATGGCTTTGGCCATAACGAGGAACTGATCTCAAAGGTTCTCGTGCCGAATCGCAAGAAAATCTTTCTTGCTACAAAATTTGGATTCAGGTTAAAGGAAGACAAGTCGGGTACTTACATTGACGCGTCACCAAGCTATATCAGGGAGGCTGTTGAAAAAAGTCTCAAGAGATTAAGGATTGAGACGATCGACCTGTATTATTCCCATCGCGTTGACCCAAAAATACCGATTGAAGATACAGTTGGAACGATGGCAGCACTGGTAAAGGAAGGGAAGATCCGATATCTCGGATTGTCGGAAGCGTCGGCAAGATCAATTCGAAGAGCCAGTGCCGTACACCCGATCACCGCATTGCAAAGTGAGTATTCTTTACTGACAAGAGATGCGGAAGGGGAAATACTGGACACTGTTCGTGATCTCGATATTGCCTTCATTCCATATAGCCCATTGGCAAGAGGATTAGTAACTGCCACTGTCGAAGATAAGGATCAGCTGGCGAAGGATGATTTCAGGAGAACTCTGCCACGGTTTGATGATGAGCATTGGGAAAATAATAAGCAGCTGGTTGATGAGTTTGCAGAATTTGCTCATTCTAAGAATTCGACTCCGGCCCAGATCGCACTGGCCTGGGTATTGGCACAGGGTGATGATATGATTCCTATCCCCGGTACCAAGCAGCGGAAGTATCTTGAAGAGAACGCAGCGGCGGTTGATATCACGCTTAGTGCAGATGATCTTGAAGAAATTGAAAACATTGTGCACAATCACCCGAATGTTGGTAACCGGTATGGTGAAGGTTCGATGAAGCTGGTGAATGGATAACGTTAAACTAAATTCTTTCCAGTTCTGAAGCAGGTTCCTTTGAACAGGGCGACCTGCTCATTTTTTTGGTTAGTAACGTGAATTAAATAAACGCCAGTACTTCTTCCGTTATGAATTTCTTCTGTCTCAGCAGTCAGCACATCACCCACATTTACTGCTTTAGTAAAAGTAATCGTGACATCTAAAGCAACTGAGAGATTATTCCGGTTGTTACAGGCAAATGCAAAAGCACTATCAGCCAAAGAGAAGGGCAGGCCTCCATGAACTATTCCGAAACCATTGACCATTTCTTTCCGGATGGTCATTTTTATTTTACTGTATCCTTCTTTCACCTCCAGCACTTCAACACCCATCCACTGGCTGAAAAAATCATTTTCCATCATGTGGCTAACCACTGTGTCGTGTAGCATCGGATAATAATTAGCACTTATTAATTAGTAATTATCGATTATTTGCCTTTAAATGATGGAAGCCTCTTTTCCATGAAAGCTTTTACTCCTTCTTTATAGTCTTCGGTCTCGGCCGCCTTCATTTGGAAAATGTCTTCCTGTTTTAGTTGTTCCTCAAAATTTGCTGCCAGGGATGAATTCAACACTCTTTTTGTATAGGCCAGTCCCCTGGTTGGCATTTGGGAAAGGTATTTCGCAATGTTCATTGCATTCTCAGCAAAAGTTTCATCCGTGAAAAATTTATAGATCATCCCCATTCTTTCGGCTTCTTCTGCCGAAACCTTTTCACCCAGCATCATCAATGCCGATGCTTTTTGCCAACCAATCAGTCTTGGTAATATATATGATCCGCTGCTATCGGGTATCAAACCGATCTTTGAAAAGGCCTGGATGAAAGAAGCCGATTTTGTCGCCACGACAATGTCACAGCACAAGGCAATGTTGGCGCCCGCGCCGGCTGCCACTCCATTTACTGCTGCCACCACAGGCTTTTCAAGCTGGCGAATTCTTTGTACAATTGGATTGTAATGTTCGGATAGGATCCGGTCAAATCCCCGGGCATTCGGCTCTGTTACTTCAGCAAGATCTTGCCCGCCTGAAAACCCTTTTCCTGCACCAATGATGTAAACACATCTGACATCATCGCTTTTGCACTCATCCAGTTTCTCCTGCATGAGCAACGCCATTTCACGATTAAAAGAATTTAATTTATCAGGACGATTGAGAGTGATAATACCAATGGCATCTTTTATCTCAAAAAGGATGGATGACATGATTGAATTTCTCAGCAAAGTACGCAAAGAGTTATAAATTTTTAGACTCACTATTCTCTAAGCGACATGTCATAATATACATACCCTTTCAATTGGTAAGACGATATCACGGTTTGAGCAGTAAGAACCTGTTTTATTCCCGGAACAAGGTCCTCCATTTCAAGATTAAAAAAGGTCATCGCCTGTCCGCACACAAGCATTTTGACACCGTAATCCTGTAATTCTTTTATCAAAGCGATGTTCGGATTATCGATGCCATATTTCTTTTTATATTTTTCATTTGTGAAAAAACAATACATAGCCGAGGCGTGAGTCACGACGACAACATGTATATTCTTCCTGGGGATGCCGTTTGCCTCATGCAAATTTATTTGCCGGGCTACTTCACACAACCCTATATTGATTTCTGTTTTCGCGGAAGAGTCTTCCCCTTTTAGTGCAAACCCCGTGAGCTCAAATAACAATTTATATTGCATACTTGGATCGGGCTTCTCATCGATTGGTTGCACCGGGGCCACACCAGCCCAACTGGCACTTTTTATAGCAGGAAAGGTGGATCGATATTGATTTCCGATCAGGGCAGACGTCAGTGGAATGATCTTCTTGTCAAAAGAATATTTGAAGTAGTGCTCACAAAGCGCTCTGCCGTCCTCCAGGGTTATACTGTCCTTATTGTTTTCGCGGATTTTTTCTCTTGTGGTTGCCAATTCTGTGCTGTCATTTTTTAGCCAGGACGGGTCAACCCAAGCGGCACGCACTTTTTTTCGAAATGATAGTTGATCGAATGCTTCGCTGTATTCTTTCCGAAAGGCGTCGTCGAAGGAGCCTTTTTGTTTCTGTTCAGCGATTTTTGCCAGTGAATAACTCTTCAAAGCGACGCCATAAGAATTGTTACCATCAAGCCGTCGAACGGAATCTACAAAGTCCGATGCTTTGCCATAATTCCCACTCGCCAGGCAGAGAGGTATCGATTTGACAAAGAATGTTCTCTTGTCCTTTTCATGATAAACTGCCAATACCTCTTCTGCCAGTTTGGGTATTGCTCCGTTTAGCGTGACTGAGTCACTGTAATAGCTGGCAGGAAAATATAATTTATGCTCCTTGACTGCAGAATCTGTGGGAGGAGCAGCTGAAGTTTGCGCAAATGCGGTGGTCGTTCCAATTGAAACGATAAAGATGGCAAGAAAAAGTTGTCTCATGTGTGTGTATCCGTTGGAAAATAGATGGTGTAAATATTAAGCTGGGGACGCAATGTCTCTAATCGGAGCTGCCGTGAAAATAATTTGTTTCCGCCGGATTTTGAAAAAAATGCTAGTGACATTTGAAATAATCAAATGGCTCCTTGCATTCATCACAAACATATAAAGCTTTACAGGCTGTAGAACCAAATTCACTCACGCGGTGAGTGTGCCAGGAATTACAATGCGGGCACTGGATCGCTTCCTCGGAAAATAATTTTTCATTGCAAACCTGTTGTTTGGGGGTAGGCGGTGCAATCCCGTAATCTTTTAATTTTTGTTTACCCTCTTCACTCATCCAGTCTGTTGTCCACGCAGGAGAAAGAACCTGGTTGACCTTTATTTTTTTGAAGCCTAGTGTTAGTAACGCTATGCGGATGTTTAGAGCTATTACGTCCATTGCAGGACAACCCGAGTAAGTTGGCGTGATGGCAACTTCCACTTCATCTTCATTATGCAAAACGACATCTCTCACAATTCCGAGGTCTATTACATTTAGGACAGGTACTTCGGGATCGATAACTGTTTCAAGAACGGATAATATTTTTTCTTCAGTTGTAGCCGCCATATATGAAGCTTAATCCAATGAAATCATAGAATGCGTGAAAGAATAGCCCATACCATAAGTTACGATCATTTTTGATGATGAATGCATGATAAGCACAACCTGCAATGCCCGCATTTATCATCCCTAATGGTCCCTGCTGGAAATGATAGGCTGCAAAAATCAGGGCACTTAGAATAAATGCGATCAAAGTCTTGTACTTTAAGAAAATCTTTTCAAATCTGGTAAAGATAAAGCCATGAAAGACCAGCTCTTCATAAAACCCTCCCACTGCCAGCGCGGCAACCATTATCACGATAAAATTTAGAAGATTTCCTTTTATGAAATCGTAATCATGAAGATCGATTTTTTGATTTGGTAAAAACTTATGAAGTAATGGCAAGATTCCATATTCAAGTACGACAAATAGTATGACAGCAGCGATTGCTCCAGACCAAATTGATCGCCATCGAAAATTTTTAAATGTGAAGAGGATATTTTTAAAATTCTCACCCGTAACATATTTTAGAAAGAGCCAGACGATGATCAATACAATTATCGCATAAGAAAAGAATGGGAAGCCACCATAGTGCGGAAAGAAAAATGCAAATGCAATGATAAATAGTGAAATGATTTTTTGCGTTGCCGCGGAAAAGTTTTGCATAATAAACTACCAAACTGAATCGGGATAAGTCCTTTGCATAAATTGTAACTCTGCCAGGATGTTAGCGAGGTTTTCTGTATGCCTGCCTTCTTTACCACCCGTCTGCTGCAAGACGCCTTTGGGAAAGGCCAATGCGGCTTCACTAAAAATTTGTTTTACTTTCCCTTCCCATTTTGTTTTTAGCGAAGAAGGATTAGCTCCAAAACCTTCCTTAGCGGCGAACTGCTCGTAATTTGCCGCTTCAAACAATTCGCCGGTGTATGGCCATAGCTCATCAACTGCTTTCAGCATGCGCTCATGACTTTCTTCCGTGCCATCTCCTAAACGTATTACCCACTCACTGCTCCAGCGTAGGTGGTAGGTAACCTCCTTCAGTGATTTTTCTGCTATTGCGGCTAATTGTGAATCCTTACTTTTCTTTAATTCTTCGAGCAGGAAATATTGATAGATGCTAAAAAAGAATTGACGCAAAACCGTTTTGGCCCAGTCACCATTGGGTTGTTCGGTTAATAAACAATTCTTGAACTCATGCCCGTCCCTTAAATATGCGAGAGTGTCTTCTGAGGCCCTCTTTTTGGCCTCTGAATCTCCCCCGACGGCGGAGACTCGAGGCACTTGTGTATTTTGTGATTTGTTTATAAGCTGAGCCACATACTGATAAAAATTTCTTGCCTGGCCTATGAGATCGAGTGCAATATTTGTAATAGCAATGTCCTGTTCCAATACCGGCCCATGGCCACACCATTCACTGTTGCGATGGCCGAGAATGAGCGAGTTGTCGGCTAAATGAAGGGTATAGTTAATTAGTTGATTAGTTGACTGGTTTTCCATCTACCATTACCAAGTTTCGTTCTTAAAAATGTAATATATCCGTTTAATAGCCCACCGACTCATCAATCATTCCCTGGAAGTAATCAAATTGAGCTTGTAAGAGATACCGCCAGTCCAGCTCATCGATTAAATGATTGTGAGTTTCCGATAAAGAACCTCGGGCTTGAATGCAAAAATGCAATTGATCTTTATAGGTAAAACGACCATGTCCCTCTGCGATATTTGCGGTAATAGAACGCGAAGAGCGAATAATCTGATCTGCCAGTTTGTATTTCTCTTCATGCGGAAAACTTTTTACCAGATCGCTTAATTCATTTTTTAAAATTCTTGCCTTTTTCCAAACGTCCAGTTCAGTGAAACTTTGATTCTTTTCTTCCATGCAACTTTACATTAAAAAAAAATTTGACGAATCAATTAATTAACTAACCAACCATTACCCCAAGCTACATATGCTTCACTTCGTCCGGTAAATCATAAAATGTTGGATGGCGATACACTTTATCTTCAGCAGGTTCATAAAAATTCTCAGCATCATCAGGATTGGAAGCATGAACATATTTCGATTCGACCACCCAAATACTGATGCCTTCCATTCTTCTCGTATAAACGTCTCTTGCGTTTTCGATCGCCATCTGCGCATCGGCTGCATGGAGACTGCCTACATGTTTATGATCTAATCCCTGTTTACTACGGATAAAAATTTCCCAGAGCGGCCAATCGGACGCCTTGCCCCCATCCCCTAAAGGGGCGCTCGTGTTATTACCCTTATCTTCTGGAATATCCCCGTAATAATTTTTTCTTTGTTGGAAGTTCATCGGTATTATTCATTATTAGTTCTTAATTTAAGCTGCTTGCTGTTTATTTCTTTTCTTTTCAGCATAAGCTTCTGCCGCGTCTCGTACCCATTTACCATTATCCCAGGCCTTTCTCCTGGCGTCCAACCGTTCCTTGTTACAGGGACCATTTCCTTTCACGACGTTCCAAAATTCTTCCCAGTTGATTTCGCCAAAATCATAATGGTTTCTTTGCTTATTCCATTTCATTTCCGGATCAGGCAAGGTCATGCCTAAAACCTTTGCCTGTTCGGCGATCATGTCCACAAAATTCTGTCTCAGTTCATCATTACTTTTCCTTTTGATCTTCCATTTCATGCTCTGATCACTATGAGTGGACTCGCTATCATGCGGACCAAACATCATCAGCGATGGCCACCACCATCGATTGATCGCATCCTGGCACATTTCCGATTGTTCCTTTGTTCCTCTTGAAAGGACTAATAATATTTCAAAACCCTGGCGTTGATGAAAACTTTCTTCTTTACATATTCTTACCATCGCGCGGGCATAGGGCCCGTATGATGTCCGCGTGAGCATTACCTGGTTCAATATGGCCGCACCATCGACTAACCAACCGATGGCACCAATATCGGCCCATGTTAATGTTGGATAATTAAAAATTGAAGAGTATTTCGCCCTCCCACTATGGAGATCATTTATTGTTTGTTCTCTTGTAACACCCAAAGTTTCTGTGGCCGAATACAGGTACAAGCCATGGCCTGCTTCATCCTGGACTTTGGCAAGAAGTATTGCCTTACGCTTCAATGAAGGAGCCCGGGTGATCCAATTTCCCTCCGGCAACATACCAACGATCTCACTATGCGCATGCTGGCTGATCTGCCTGACAAGCGTTTGGCGATATTTCTCAGGCATCCAGTCCTTCGGTTCGATCTTTATTTCTTCGTCTATTTTTCCCTGGAATAGTTTTTCAGTTTCCTGTACAGACATAAATAATTATTTCAAACACAAATTTACGAACTAATGCCAGAGCCTGATGCGGGTCACCATCCTGGTAAGTTCTCCTTGTTTTTCGAGTAATCGCTGAAGTAACGTGACCTGGTTCATTGCCCTTATATAATTATGCCCCGGGTAAGATGCACCATAATATTTATCACTGTTCAGATGATCTGTCAGGAACCGAAGCGCTTGCATATAGGTTATAAAAAGGCCGGAGTAAACGAAGTGATCTATTTCCGCCTGGCTGAGTTCTTTTCCCATTTCTTCCAGGTACCCTCTTGCTATGGCATAAAAGAAATTCTCACGGACACCGATCTTGTCAAAATTTTTCTCTTCTTCGCTGACAGGTGACAGGTACGTGCGCATCATATCTCCGACATCGCTAATAAAATACCCGGGCATTACTGTGTCAAGGTCTATCACACAAATACCTTTCTCATTTTTATCAAAAAGCACATTATTGATCTTTGTGTCGTGATGAGTCACTCTCAGTTTGAATTCCTTGTCCGAAGTGATCTGCCGATAAGTCGCCAGGATATCGTTATGGGCAAAGAGGTAGTCAATTGTTTTTTCGCATTCATTTATTCTCGATCGGTCACCCGAGCGGACGGCCTCCTCAAACTGGGAATACCTATAAGCCAGGTTATGAAAATCGGGAAGTGTTATTTTCAGGTTTTCAACCGGAAAATCGTTGAGTACACGTGTAAATGATCCAAATTGTTTCGATGCTTCGAAAGCCTGTTGGGGTGTCTGGGCAATGTCATGCGTGAGGGAACCTTCCACAAAGGGAAAAAGCCGAAAGTATCCCTCACCAGGAATATGTACTATACTTTCTGCGTCCTTTGTTTTTAGCGGTGCCACAAAAAAATATCCCGGGTGATTTTTTTCAAGCCATGATGCGATCCCTGTAATATTGTCGGCAATGAATGACGGCTCTTTGAAAACTTCGTGGTTGATCCGTTGAAGTATGTACTCTTTCGATCGGTCATTTATTTTCCATGTATTATGGATTAAACCACTTCCGAAGGATTGGATAACTGCTGTATTGCTTATATCATACAGTGGTAAAACGTTCTCTAACATATGGCCCGGGCTCATTTAATCAGCAACAAATTAAAGAAACAATTGCATCAATGAACATGCAATCGTTTGCAACAAAATTTCTAAAAACTCCCGGTTAAATTCGCGGCGGCACGGGGAGCAGAAAGACTCTGTGATAATCTATGGCATCTGTGAGAACTTATTCAGGGTAATACGATAATAGATCCCGGATTTACCGAATCACAGATTTCACGGATGAGAAAAGAAAAAATCTGCGTTAATCCCGCCTGGCATTCTCCGGCGTCCAAAGCCTTTGGCGACGGAACGCACCCAAGTGTGACATCTTTGAGAAATGCTTCAAAGGAGCGTATATTTATTTTCATGAAGAATTTAATTGGTGGTTTATTTTCCTTGTTTTATTGTCAGTGTTCCCTTGCCGCTGATAGCTTAACAGTACGTTCTCCTGATAAGAAGATTGACGTCGCAGTTTATTATAAAGACAAACTAAGCTATTCTATAAAATACCTGGGTAAGTCAATTTTGCTTCCATCTGTTATTGACCTGCAATTGCAAACTGGTAAACGACTTTCGGATGATCTTCATGTTGCTAAAAAAACCCTTAGATCGTTCAATGGAAAAATAATTTCTCCTGTTCCGGAGAAAAGAAAAGAGATCGCTGATGTCTATAATGAATTAACGCTTCAGTTCAAAGAACCATTTACACTTTTACTTCGAGTATATAATGATGGCGTTGCCTACCGCGTAGTCACTCGTTTTAAGGATTCCATTACCATAAAAAATGAGGTCGCAGAATTTACTTTCCCTGAGCAAAAAAGGGTGTTGTTGGCTTTATTTGAACCGAGAGATGGCGATCCTTTTATTACAAGCTTTGAAGAATTATATCAATTAAAACAAATCGATAGCCTGACCGAAAAATCGATGGCATTTTCGCCAGTGTTAGTTGGTGATGGTGATGAAGTAAAGGTCGCCGTCACTGAATCTGATCTCGAGGATTATCCCGGAATGTTCTTACGGGGAACAAACGGAAATGCATTGGAGGGTGTTTTTGCTCCATATCCTTTGGAAGAGAAAATGACAAAAGGAGAATTTCCCCAGGCCGTTGTTGCAAAAAGGGCAGATTATATTGCAAGGACCAAGGGAAGTCGAAGTTTGCCCTGGAGAGTTTTAATGATCGGCGCAAATGATAAAGACCTTCCATCCAACGACATCGTCTACAGGCTGGCTTCTCCTTCGAGGATCAATGATGTTTCCTGGGTGCATCCCGGCAAGTGTACGGATGAATGGATCATCGGCATTAACTTATTCAATGTTCCATTTAAAACCGGCGTCAACACTGCATCATATAAGTATTATATCGATTTCGCCAAACGGTTTGGCTTCGACCGGATCATGATGGATGCAGGATGGAGCAGCTACACAAACCTTTTCGATATAAATCCTTCGATCAATATGGATACGATCACGGCGTACGCAAGAAGTAAAGGTATCCGTATAAGTATGTGGACGCTTTGCTCAACACTGGATAAACAATTAGACAGCGCATTGACCCAATTCAATAAATGGGGTGTTGATTTCATCATGACCGATTTTATGGACAGGGACGATCAGCCAATGGTAAACTTTTATCATCGAATAGCAAAGGCTTGCGCCGATCATAAGATCATGATCATGTATCATGGAGCGTTTCCCCCGAAAGGATTTAATCGCACCTGGCCCAATTCGATCACACGGGAAAGCGTGCTCGGCTCTGAATATAATATCTGGAGTGATAAACCTACACCAGAACATGACGTCACAATTCCTTTCACACGCATGCTTTCCGGTTCGCTGGATTATGAACCAGGTATATTGGACAATGCAACAAAAGCACAGTTCAGACCGATCAATCAAAAAGTGATGAGTCAGGGGACACGTTGTCACCAGCTTGCCATGTTTGTTGTCTTTGACAGTCCGATGCAAATTTTTTCAGGAAACCCATCACAAGGATATATGGAACCACAATTCATGGAACTGCTGGGAAGCTTGCCAACAACATGGGAGGAAACAAAAATTCTGGAAGCAAAAGTTTCTGATTATATCATTACGGCGAGAAAAAAGGGAGACGATTGGTACATCGCTGGAATGACCGATTGGTCACCCCGGGAATTCAATTTGCAAATGGACTTTCTAGATGATGGAACTTACAAAGCCAAATTGTGCACGGATGGAGTGAATGCAGGAACGTATCCTTCGGATTATCTCATTCAAACATTCGATCTGGAAAAAACAAAGCCGTTGACAATTAAAATGGCACCGGGGGGAGGATTTTTGCTGAAGTTGGTAAAGAATTAAGATTATTGAATCAAGATTTAAATACCAGCGATAGTATTTCAGGCATCTTCGTTGCGTCGCAATCCTTTCATCTGCATAACACGTGGCAGCCGGCTTAGTCCTTTTTCGTTCTTGGGCCCGAAATTCAATTTAACTTTCTTTGCCCCCACCGTGTGGGCCCCTCCCCCTCCTTCCAACCAGCCGTTTTGCATTTAATCTTACCCAATTAAGGTTCATCCCTGTTTGTCAGGGTTGCCTTTCCTATCGTTGGTGCCAGTTGTGTGGAATGACGGTTCTCATTGGATACTGGCTTTGTGCGTATCGCCGGCGTTAAATATTAAACAAGAGATTGTAAATATCGCTATACAAAAGGTACAGCCCAAGGGAAAAACAGCTAAATAAAGAGAGAAAAAAGGGAAAACTTTTAATGAAAAATCCGTCTTATTTCTGTTGATCAAAATACAATGCAGCTGCTCCAAGGAGACCGCTATTTTCCAATTCCGAGACTTCGATACGTAAATTTTTTACTGCATTTTGAAAAACAAAACTTTGAAGGGATTGCCACAATGTTTTTGAGAAGAAAGGATAGGCATATCTTACAGATCCTCCCAAAATAATTAATTCCACATCCAATGCATACAGTATCGTTTTTATCGCATTCCCCAAATGAACTCCCATTTCTTCATACATGCCTATGGCCTGCTTATCTCCTTCCCGGGCCTTCTTAAAAACAACTTCACCGTCGACATTATACACATTTTTGAAGAATTGTCCGCTGGCATAATATTCAACGTATTTATCATGATAATCGATCATGCCGAATTCGCCTGCGCCACCATTTCTTCCTGCATATAATTTTTTATGGATGATTATGCCACTACCAAGACCGGTTCCGATTGTCAAACCAATCATTGAATCAGAACCTTTTCCTTTTCCAAAATAAAATTCACCCAATGCAAAACAATTTGCGTCATTATTAATGAACACCGGCAAATGATATCGGTCGCCGAGCATTTGACCCAATGGCACTTGTTTCCAGGAAGGAATATTGACCACGTCATAGACGATCCCATGGTCCGTGTCTACAAGACCCGGAACACCAATCCCGATGGCTTTTACAGAAGGACTGATCAGCTTATCTACCAATGAAAGTAAATCCTTCAATACATCGTCAACGGAACCTGAGGCATTTATTTTTTGGGAAAGAATGGAAGATAAATTGTCTTCCGAAACAAGTCCACCGCGTATGTTCGTCCCTCCGAGGTCGATCCCGATCGTT
>DASYSW010000232.1:0-5872 GCA_036002905.1 Chitinophagaceae bacterium | reverse complement strand
ATCGAACTCAAAAAATTCGTGTATGAAAAAAATAATTCAAATAAGTTTTCTCACTGTAGTTATAATGTTATTCTTCCTTGCGACGGGCTACTCTCAACAAAGGGCCAGTGAAAGATCATTCACCTCAGTTATGAATGAGGTAAATCAAAAACGAGCGGCCCATGATAAAATGATCCAGCAAATGAAGCAAACGAGACCCTCAAATATTGTTTTGCCCGGCGCACCTACACAAAGTCAGCTTACCCCTGGCGGCACCGTTAGGCCAACTGCGGCGCAAAAGTCATTAAGTTCACCGGCAACAAATCAACAACCAGCTAACAAAAAAATCAACCCCCAATTGAAACCGCCGATAATCAAGAAACAATAGGTTTGTCCCTCTTGATGAATAATGTAATTAACGTAAGTCATTTCTACGGTACCTTCTAATTTTGCAAACTTTCTTTTTTTGTAGACTTTGATAATGGCGAAAGCATGTCCGATGCGACCATCCAGGAAGATTGCGAGCTGAAGAGTCGACGGGCACATTTTTATTCAGCCCCGAAGGTGGCACAAAAACGACCATTTATATAAACCCATATCTTTCAATTATTTTACTTCTCGATTTTTGTAACAAATAAAGACGTCAATTCGTTAAAACATTGACCGATCCTGGGTACGCTGCTGTCGCGCTCACTTAGCACAAAACCCTTATGCAACAAACAGCTTCTCTCCTTTCCCTATTTTTTCTACTCGTGATAACTCCTTGTTATGGAGTGGCCCAGGACACCACGAAAGCCAGCCAATCAAACAAATCTCATTTTCAGCCGGAAAAATATTCAGTGCACGGCACTATAAAAGCCAAAGGAACCGGCGAGGTAATAATTGGCGCCACGATATTCTTAGTCGGAGGCTCAATCGGAACAGTTAGCAATGAGTATGGATTTTATTCCTTAACGCTGCCAGCGAAGGGTTATACAGTTGAGATATCGGCTGTTGGAATGAAATCACACCAAATAGAGGTGACTTTGAATCGGGATATGAAGATTGATATATCACTGGAAGAAGAAGTCACCAATCTCGAGGAAGTAACAGTTAAAGCAGCTTCGACAGGCAGAAGTTTGAAGAGCCCTCAAATGGGTGTTGAAAAGATCAACGTTCATGAAGTGCGAATGATCCCGGTGATTTTTGGTGAAAGGGACATACTAAAAACAATTCAATTGCTGCCTGGTATAAAATCAGCAGGTGAAGGTAGCAGCGGGTTTTACGCGCGCGGTGGTTCAGCTGACCAGAACCTGATCTTGCTTGATGAAGCGCCTGTTTACAATGCCTCTCATTTACTCGGCTTCTTTTCTACATTTAATTCCGATGCTATTAAAAATGTTACGCTGTATAAGGGTACAATGCCTGCGCAATATGGAGGACGATTGTCATCGGTGTTGGATATTAAAATGAACGACGGCAATAACCAGGATTTTGCGGTAAGCGGTGGCATTGGTCTTATCGCTTCGCGGCTAAATGTAGAAGGTCCCTTGCAAAAAGGTAGATCTTCCTTTTTGGTTTCTGCCCGGAGGACTTATGCAGATGTGTTTCTTAAGTTGGGCGATTCATCTCTAAAAAAGACAAAACTCTATTTCTATGATCTTAACACAAAAATGAATTTCATTTTAGGTGAAAAGGATAAGATATTTCTTTCGGGTTATTTCGGCAGAGATGTATTAAGCCAGGATAAAGTAGCAGGGATCAACTGGGGCAATGCGACAGGGACTTTGAGATGGAATCATATTTTTAGTAAAAAACTATTTTCGAATACTTCGCTGATCTATAGCAATTACGATTACAAGATCAATGTTCATACAGAATCGATTGACTATGGAATCCTTTCCCGGATAAGAGACTGGAACTTAAAAGAGGAGCTTCAATTGTATGCAAATGCAAATAACACAGTGATTTTCGGAGTCAATTCGATCTATCACACGATCAAACCAGGAGAAATATCTGTTACCGATAAAAACGGAACTGTGACACAAGGTTTGCAAAACCGGTTCTCATTAGACAATGCAATTTATGCAAATGATTCATGGAGGATTGACAATAAATGGAACCTTACGTATGGACTACGTATTTCAGCATTTACGATTTTAGGCAAAGGTGACTACTACACTTTAGATAGTGTAGGCAGGGTAATTGACACAACGCATTACGGACCCGGAGAAGTTGTGAAAACATATTTGAATGCTGAACCTCGCGTAGCAGTGAGTTATCAATTGAATCCCGTGAGCTCATTAAAAGCATCATACACCCGCAACACTCAAAATTTGCACCTGATCTCCAATTCGGTTTCTTCATCTCCTACTGACAAATGGGTAGCGAGTACAAATATTATCAAACCTGAGATAGCTGACCAGGTTGCTATCGGGTATTATAGAGATCTGAAGGACCGGGCATATGAGATAAACGTCGAAGCCTATTATAAGACGATGCAAAACCAGATCGATTATCGTGACGGTGCAGAAGTATTTACAAACGAGGCGATCGAAACTCAATTATTGTACGGAAAGGGCAGGGCATACGGTATTGAACTATTATTAAAAAAGAAGGTTGGCAGGTTAAATGGGTGGATCAGCTACACACTGTCAAAAACCGAACGAAAGATAGACGGCATCAATAATGATCAATGGTACAATGCGAGACAGGACAGGACGCATGACATAGCTATTGTGGCCATGTACCAATTGAATAAAAAATGGACGCTTTCAGCCGATTGGATCTTTTACACAGGTGATGCTGTGACCTATCCGAGTGGCAAATACACCGTCGATAATGAGGTATATTTTTATTATAGCGAGCGGAATGGCTATCGGATGCCTAACTATCACCGTCTTGATATTGGCGCGACGAAACAGTTGAAAAGAGGAAAGCGTTTCTCTTCGGAATTAAATTTCAGCATATATAACGTTTATGGCAGGGCAAATGCATACCAGATCAGTTTCAGGGAAAGTGAAACCGATCCGGATAAGACCGAGGCTGTCAAGACATCACTGTTTACATTTGTTCCTTCCATTTCTTACAACTTTAAATTTTGATCATGAAGCGTATAAAAAGATTGGCATTCTTTTTTTCCATTTTATCTCTTTGCTCATGTCAGAAAGTTATTGACTTAAAACTACACGACGCTGATATAAAATATGTGGTGGAAGGTGTTATTAGCAATGAGCCCGGTGTGTGCACGGTTAACTTAACGCAGTCGAAGCCTTTTTACGAAAACAACCAATTCCCGGGTATAAGTGGTGCGATCGTAACGGTTAAAGACAATGATGTGGAGTTTGCATTACCAGAAACGCAACCCGGAGTCTATGAGACCAATTTAATTAATGGCACCCCGGGTCATGTGTACCAATTGTCAGTGACAATCAATAACAATTTATTCACTGCGACCAGCAAAATGCCATTGCCTGTTTTATTGGATACTGTATATATTTCGAACGGGCCTTTTGGAGAATTTAAATTTGCCACGGTTGGATATGACGATCCTCCGGGCGTCAGTAATAGTTATCGGTTTGTTCAATACCTGAATGGTGTGAAGGACCCGGCAATATTCTGGCAGAATGATGAGTTTACGGATGGCCAGACAGTCTTAATACAACTGGACACAGGTGTCGACAAAAAAGATGACCCACGCAATATCAAAAGCGGCGATACAGTTACCATAGAAATGCTTGGCATAGACGAAGCTGTTTACAAATATTGGTATAGTCTCCATTTCAATGGAGGAGACGGAGGAAATATTGCAACTCCGGCGAATCCGGTAACGAATATTAACGGGGGAGCGCTTGGATATTTCAGCGCTCAAGCACTAGATCGAAAATCATTGATTGTACCTTAAACAATTTGTTTTTCCGAAGCCTCGGGTTCAAGATTATTTTCCTTATACTGGGTTATCAATTCTTCGGTTGAGTCGTATGCCTGGTCCAAAAGACCTTCTTTTTTTTTCTTCGCTCTGGCTTCGATTCTTTTGATCATAACAAACTCCTTCATCTTGCTGGTAAGGATCGTTTTTCGAAACGTCTTAAGGTTTGAGATCAGTACTTCATAATCCTGGACGCTGCCTAAATGATCCAGGATTGTGTCAAGTATTTTCAATTGGGGTTTTGTTAGCAGGCTTTTGTCATGAAGCATTTTTGACTGGTAAAAAGTATCCTTTAATTGTTTTCGAACCTGGTGTGATCTTTCTTTAAAATGTTTTAGATCATTCTCGACCTTCTTAAGGGAAGCATCCACCATTTCAGTTGCTTTTGGCAAAATTTCTTCATTGCTCAACCCCTCAAACCCGGTTTCCATCCCGGTTGTCATTGCTTCCAATTCTTTTGCTTCAAATTTTTGAATAGATGAGCGACCGTACTCGCCCGCCTGGTCCTGCAATAACTGCAGGTAAACGAGAATCGGATTTAAAAGCGCTGTATTTTTTCCTCCCAGTGACGTCAGTAATTTTTTGCTCATTTCAATATTCCGGTGTTTTCCAAGAATAGAGAATAAGCCATCAATGCCGGCAAGCAATTCTTTCTTGTGTCTTTTTTTTATCAAGCCAGAATACATCTTGAAGCAGGAACGAAGTTTTTTTACAGCAACACGCAGATCGTGGATGGCTTCTTCATTCATCTGTTCCTTAAGAGACAAAAGGTTTTTAGTAAATACCTGTACTTCCGATCGCCAATATAGCATTATGGGATTTTCATCCGGCATTGTTTAAAGGTAAAACTTCCGTCAGGCATCAGTGCTAATTTTCTTATCGCGACAATAGAAACGGGATCATTGTCCGAACTGATAGGAGTATTCGATCTTTCCCGTCATTACTTTATCCCTGTTAAAACTTGCCTCTTTGGTCTTGAGCCCTTTGTTATCATAAACGTATCTCCAAATGAGATACCCGAGATCCATCATAGAAACAGTAGTGACCTTTTGAGATACCTGGTTATTTTCGGTGTACTCAAACATATAGTCGGGAAGAAGCCGGCGCGCTTTTGTATTAAACCGTACTATGTCGGTCAACCTGTTTTTGTCATCATAATAATAGTAGGTTTTTTCTCCGCTTATTTTTTTTATGACGGGAAATTCTTCGATCACGTTTCCTTTATTGTCTAGAGTGAATTGAATTTCCGTAGTATCGTTATTATTTAAGATTTTCAGCATCCTGGCCGGTTTGCCCTGGTCATTGTAGAACCATTGATGGCCTTCGGTTGCATATATACTGTCACTGGCATCGGTTACTGTATTTTTTATCAGTACAGGGTTGTCTTTGTCATTATAACTGTAGGTGGTGGTTGCTACAAGATAAGTATGCGTGTCACCTGATTCAAGCGATGAGGAAGTGTCAGTCAGGTTTATCAACAGCCCTTTTGCATCGAAGCGGTAATATTCATTGGTGATAACGGTTTTGTTCCGTGTTGCAATTTTCAGCAGATTACGATCGATAAAGAAATAGTGTGTCTCGGAAAAGTCGCTGTTTTTTGCCCCATCACCATCGAAGCCTGTTGCTTCCGCGGAGAGCACCTTGTTCCCGAGATAAAGTTTAATTGTTTGATTGATATCACGGGTGCCAATAATGTCTTTGTAATAATATTGAGCATGTAATGTTACAGAGCTGATCAGGATAAAGAAAGAACCAAGTATGTTTTTCATCAAGGAATGATATTGTTTTGGGTCAAAAATAATTGAATTGTTCAGTAACGAAAAAGAAATGACTGCTTGTATTTTTTGTATTTATTTTAGCAAAAATTTATTGTGAGCCACGCCCCGGAACGATCGGAAAGGAACTGCCTCAACTGCGGAGCCACTATAATCGGGCGTTATTGTCATGTTTGCGGCCAGGAGAATGTCGAGCCTAAAGAGAGCTTTT
>DASYSW010000231.1:0-7870 GCA_036002905.1 Chitinophagaceae bacterium | reverse complement strand
TATTAAAAAACCTTATTATGGAAAAAAACCAAACCAACAACCCACGCCGTCAATTCCTTGGAACCGTTGTTAGCGGTGTAGCCGCATTCGGCCTCTCTTCGATGATTTCTCCTTTAACAGCAAATGCCGGAAGTAATTTTTCAAATGGCACCGGTGATCCTGATGAATGGTTCAAGCAAATCAAAGGCAAACATCGCATTGTATTCGATGTCCCCCAGGCCAATGAAATTTTTCCTTTTGCATGGCCAAGAATATTTCTTGCCACCAATGCTGCTACGGGTACGGTGGAAAAAGACTGCAGTGTGGTAGTAGTATTCAGGCACACCGCTATACCATTTGCGATGGAAGATCGCCTGTGGGCCAAGTACAATTTCGGCCAGGTGTTTAAAATCAATGACCCCAAAACAAACAAACCATCAACACGCAATCCTTTTTGGAAACCAAACCAGGGTGATTTCAAAGTGCCGGGTTTGGGTGCAGTACCGATTGGAATAAATGAGCTCCAGGACAGCGGCGTATTATTTTGCGCCTGCAATATGGCCGTGACAGTGTACAGTGCCGCAATAGCGGATGCAATGAAACTTGATGCAGAAGAGGTGAAAAAGGATTGGTTGAGCGGAATGCTGCCGGGTGTCGAGATTATGCCAGCCGGTATCTGGGCGATAAACCGCGCACAGGAAAAAGGATGTTCTTACTGTTTTGCAGGATAATTTTAGAATGATTTCAAGTCTGAAATCGTAATGAAATATGCAGTGTAAAATAGGAGAGCGACGGTATAAAATAGGGAACGCTCCCTAAGTTTGACGGACCGGAGGTTTTTAGTTTTACACTGCAATTCATTTTTAAACCTTAGTTTATTTTAAAAGATAAAGTAGTCATGAAAATTCTTTTTATTAGCGTAGTTGCATTATTGGCCATCATCCCGGAGTCTTGCAAGAAAACATATCCCTCCAATGATGGGACAGATCCGGGCATTGATAGAAAAATTAGCTTCCAGCTTTACACGGACAAAGATTTTTCGAGCGAAACGTCAACCATTAAGTTTTCATTGTTTATCCGCGATGCGCATACGACTCTTTTTGATTCATCATTAGCTCCGATGCAGCTAAAGGACATTCCGGATGCCGCACATAAAATTGTAATTGAAAAAGTAATATCAGGAAAGGGTAACATAGATCTTGCAGCGGGTTTTCACTATGATATTGAAAATGTCGGTCATGCCGGGTTTACAGATACAAGCAAAGCAGGAAATGCTTTAAAGGTGATTGATTACTCATTTCAGTAACGTTCCCAAAACATAGTTTGCGTAAAACCATGAAAGAGTTCGAGACTTGCATAGCCTCATTGGGCATTGGTTTGTCGCTGGGATTAATCGGTGCTGGCGGATCGATATTAACGATACCGGTTTTTGTTTACATTTTAAAAAAAGACCCTGTTTCTTCCAGCGTATACTCGATGTTCGTCGTAGGGGTGTCAAGTATGGCAGGCAGCATTCAGTCAATTTTCAACAAGCTGGTTGATTTCAGGGCAGTGTTGACCTTTGGTATTCCTTCGGTGATTGGTGTATTCATTGCAAGGAAAACTATATTTCCTTTTATACCCGACGAGTTTTTTATCGGTTCATTTATCCTTTCAAAGAATATGCTCCTTATGCTTTGCCTTTCGTCGTTAATGTTTCTTGCCGCGAGGAGAATGCTGAAGCCAGCGACATGGAAAGACAACGTTCAGCAAGAAGATAAACTAGTGACGGCGTCTCTTTTGTTTAGAGGCCTGCTCGTTGGAATGCTTACCGGGCTACTTGGTATCGGGGGAGGATTCTTAATCGTTCCTGCACTCTACCTCCTTGTCAATTTACCGGTAAAAAAGGCCATAGGCACTGCACTTCTCATTATTACGATCAATTCATTATTCAGTTTTTTAAATAGCTACGCCTCGATGGATATAGACTGGTTCCTTCTTCTGAAATTCTCTACGGGAGCTGTAGTGGGTATAATTATCGGAACAAAGCTCTCTCGAAAAATACCCGGTGATTATTTAAAGAAAACCTTTGGATGGGTCATACTGGGGATGTCATTTTATATAGCATATAAAGAATTCTTCTTTTGATAAGCGAATACTGCCGATAATGTGATTGTCACAGAATGACAGAAGCACAGAAAATCTCTGTGCTTCTGTGTCTCAGTCGCATCGCTTTTCCAATTTTGGAATAATTTTAAAATAAAAATGCCGATCAAAGTCATTGCTTTTGATGCTGACGATACTCTCTGGGTCAATGAGCCATACTTTTACGAAACCGAGCGCCAGTTCTGCCGGCTATTGGAAGATTATCTGCCTCATCACACAGTTTCAAGAGAATTGTTGCAGGTAGAGATTCAAAATCTCTCCTTATATGGTTATGGAATAAAAAGCTTTATGCTTTCGATGATTGAGACAGCGTTGAGAGTTTCCGATAAAACCATCAAGCTTGAGGCCATTGAAAAGATCATTGAGCTCGGAAGAGATCTATTGGCAAAACCTATCGAGCTTATTGAGGGGGTTGAAGAAGTCCTTGTGGAACTAAAAAATAAATACCGGCTTGTTGTCGCTACAAAGGGCGATCTTTTAGACCAGGAACGCAAATTGAAAAACTCTGGTATCGAACATTACTTCCACCATATTGAGATCATGTCAGACAAACAGGAGAAAGACTACGGGAAACTGATCAGGCATTTAGATATTAAGCCGGAGGAATTTTTAATGGTTGGTAATTCGCTGAAGTCAGATGTCCTGCCAGTGCTTGCCATAGGAGGGAAGGGATATCACATTCCTTATCATACCACGTGGGCACATGAGCAAATTGAGCACACAATCGACCACAAGGATTTCAAACAACTATCCAGCATCAAAGAAATTCCAAAGCATCTTTCCTGGTGATCCGACACAAAGAAGAAAGAGCTGTCTCAAAAAGGCCAAATTAGCCGGAAAGGCGGTAAGTCGGGAACAAAACGCTGTTGCATATGGACTTTATCTCTTCCCGCCTGCCCGCTATTTTGTTTACGCTTTCTTTTGATACGGCCTCTTCTCCAATACCTGAGATCTTAATTCCTGATCTACTGCTGCATTCCCTGCATAGCACCCTGTGTTCCTTCAGACTCACCTTTCATATTCTTTCTCTTGAAAAGCGACATATCCATTTGACCAAAGCGGAATGAAAAAGTCAATCGCATCATCGGAACATCATTCATACGATGAACCGTTTGAATATAGAAAGTGCTTTCAGAGTACTGCTCGTATCTTCTTGTCCGGAAAATATCATTTATGCTAAAGGTTGCAGAAGCGACATTGTTTTTCAGGAAGCTTTTCTGAAGAGCCGCATCAATGCCCCAGTTAGCTTTGATGTATCCCTGTGCTGCTGTTTGAGCACCCATCGGAGGACCACTCATGAATCCACCACCCTGGTTGATCGGTAAATTCGTTTTGGATTGATACGTGCCTGATAATTGCAACTTGAAATTTTTCGGCAACTTGAAATTGTTATTGATCTTGGCAAACCAACTCCACATCGCATCCTGGGAATTATCTGTGACATTCTCAGAATTGATCTTTGAATTGTAGATGTTGACGTTTGCATTCATATCCCACCACTTTCTGATCGTGTTTTGAGTTGTAAACTCCGCACCTGTTGTGCGGGCAGAATTAGCATTTTCATAAGTGCTTACAGGATGTTGCACATTTCCAACAGTCACTGTATCCAGGATCCGCGTGATCAGGTCGGTGGTGTATTTGTAATACACCGATGCGAGAAATGTATTGTTGCCTTTGAAAGTTTTCGAATAAGAGGCCTCGAGGGAATTTGTAAACTCTGGTTTCAATCCTGCATTACCGCGTGTCCAGTTCACCTGATCAGTAGAATCGATGAAAGGAATGGTTTGCATAAAGAAAGGCCGGTTAATCCGTCGTGTATAGCTCAATTGCAGCTCTTGTTTATCTTTTAATTTCTGGCTAAGAAAGATAGAAGGGAACAGGCTGATGGGATAGGTATTGCTGAACTTTTCCTTTGAGTCAGTCAACTCTCCCTCGTAATCGGAGCTTTCTGCCCGCAACCCAATCTTGTATCCAAAATCTTTTATGCTGTTGGAAAATGAAGCATAAGCCGCATATACATTGTCTTTGTTTTTATAATTCTGGGCAGAGAACGGAATTAAAACGTATTCATCTGTTGTGGGATCGTAATAATAGTTTCCCTGGTGATTACTCAGCGTGCGAAGCTGCGCCCTCAAACCTGCTTCTAATTTAGCTGCGCCCTTAAAAGGAGTGACATAGTCCGTTTGAATCGTCACAAACTTATTGGTTCCATTTCCCAAAATTTGCTGCTGTACGTTGCCGGTTTTTTGACCGCCACTTGCAGCGTAGATATCTGTGTTGTATACGGCTTCATTGGCATTCTTGCCTGAAAACACATTTGCATCCGCTGTAAGTTCTTCGCCTTTTTTAGGGAACAGGTATTTAAATCCACCCTGGAAACCATAAGCATTGAATTCACGGTGCGTTTTAGTATTTCTTTCGCTGTAACTTACATAAGGGCCGCCATCATAGGTGCTGTCTGTTTGAAGCACGTCTTTTGGATTAAATGCTCCGTGTACTTTGACAACTCCGATAGAGAACGTTGTGCGGTTTGTGGCAAAATAATCAAGGCCAACACGGCCGAATAGAAAACCACCGTTATTGCGTGAACGGCCTTCCTGGCTCACGAGCATGTTAGGATCGGTCAATAAGCTCCGGATATCTGTTGAGCTTGTGCTGCGATTTTTCATTTGATTGCCAAAAGCACTGACTGTTAAGTTTATTTTATTCTGACGAAGGTTGAAACTTCCACCACCATTCAAACCTCCGCGTTTGTCAACGCCAGCCATGACATTTCCATTATACCCGCTCTTTTTATTTTTCTTGAGAATGATATTTAATATCCCTGCATTTCCTCCGGACGCGTCATATTTCGCAGAAGGATTTGTGATCACTTCAACGCTTTCGATTGCATCGGCGGGTATCTGGTCAAGTGTAAGAGTCGTCGGACGACCATCGATATATATTTGGGGCGTAGCATTGCGCAGTGTAACGTTACCATCGATATCTACATTTACAGAAGGAACATTTTTCATCACATCAAGTGCGGTTCCCCCGGTACTTACAATGTTCTGATCCACGTTAAAAACTTTTTTGTCGATGTCCATCCTCAATTTGCTATTTGTTGACGTGACTATGACGTTGCTCAATTCCTTGGAATCAACCTTCATCGTTATCTTACCAAGATCCTTTTCAAATGCTGAAGCCATCGCCGAAAAATCCGGCATTTGATTGCTGTTTGGCTTCATGCCGTTCGGGTCCATTTTCGGCTGAATAGTGACCGTTTGTTCAATGGCTTTGTGCCCCATTGCCGATATCTTCAGCTGCAGCGGACGAAAGATGGGAAGTTCTTCAAAATTAAAGTCTCCATTTGCCTGCGTGGTCATACCCTTCAGCAAAACTTCTTTATTCTTTTTCAGCGCAGAATCATATTTGTTCTGAAGCAGCAATACTGAAGCATCACCAATTGCTTTGCCGGCGCTGTCTACCAGCTTGCCGTAAATACGTCCAAGATTGGGCATTGCTTTTCCACCTATTCCCGGCATTTGCGCAAAACCAAAGGAGAGAGAAGATACCAGGATCAGAGACAACAAGATTTTTTTCATAAACCATTAATTAAATCGGGAGCAAAACTATGTAGCGGGAAATTGATTAATGAGGCAAATGAGACAAGCACCTGAAATGTTGCGACGAAGCTTCTCTCTCAGTTTTGTGACAGAAGACCGAAGACCTACCCAGCCTTGTTGATAAGGATATTTACAGCCTCTTTATAGTTGTCGCCGACAGGAATTTCCTGGCCGCCGATGAAGATGCTATTCTTACGAACAGATGTTATGGCAGCGACAGATATGATGAAAGACTTGTGTACACGAATAAATCTTGAGGATGGAAGCTCTTCTTCGATGGCCTTCATACTCATGCGAGTAATCACTGGTTTTGAACTGCTTTTGAGATATATCCTGATATAATCTTTAAGTCCTTCGATCCACTGGATATCGGCAAATTCTACCTTCAGTAAACTGTATTCCACATTTACAAAAAGGAACTCAGGCTCGCTCGCAGGAGAGTTTTCCGTTTTTTTTGTCCTCAGGTTGAACAGTTCCCAGGCCTTATTACAGGCTTTAATAAATCTGTCCAGCGGCACTGGTTTTACTAGGTAGTCGATGACGTCTAGATTGAAACCCTCCAGGGCAAACTTTTCATAAGCTGTAATGAGGATGATCATTGGTTTCTGAGTGAGGCTTTGAATGAATTGCAGGCCGGTGAGACCAGGCATCTGTATATCGAGGAAGATCAGATCAACTGTTTGGTCCTGTAAAAATTTGAGCGCCTCCAACGCATTGCTGCATTTGCCCTCCAATTTCAAATAGGGTACTTGCCCGATATTATCTTCTAAAAGTTCAAGCGCCAGGGGTTCATCATCAATAGCAAGGCAACGCAACATCAGTCTAAAATGATTTGGAGTGAGGCAATAAACCACCCGTCTTTTTTTTCAATGTTCAACGAATGGCGATTTCTGTACAATAGATCCAGACGCCTGTTTACATTGGTCAACCCAATACCGGAAGTTTTATCTTTTGTTTCAGTTGAGTTTTCATCAAAGCGGTTCTTAACCGAGAAATTCAATTGGTTGTTTTCCGCTTTCAACTCGATATCTATTTCTGCCGCATTATATAAAACGAGCTCTGAGCCAGGTACTCTTGTAACGAAGGCGGTGCCATGCTTGAATGCGTTCTCGACAAAGGGGATCAGCAACATGGGTTCTATTTCGTAACTCTTGTCAATTTTTTGCATACAGGATTTTATGCTGACATTATTGCCAAACCGTTGCTTCTGCAGATCGATATAGCTTTGCAAATATTCAATTTCCTTTTGCAACGATACTCTTTCTTCAGTTTCGTACAGCATATATCGCAGCAGCGATGACAACTTTATTAATGAAGACTCCAGCAGGTCTGATTTTTTTCTTGCGAGCGCCACCATATTGTTCATGATGTTGAACATAAAATGGGGACTTACCTGGGATCTCAAAAAGGACAGTTCAGTTTTTAAATTTTCGGTTTCTTTTTCCCGCCTTATTCTTTCACTGTATATCCTGTCTTTTATCAGGCAATAAGCAGTACTGCTCGCAAGGAAAAAAAGAAACAAAAAGAAATTGAATAGAATGTGCCCCGGCAGATTAAAATCCGGCGTGTTAAATAACTGAAAGAAAACAAGCCATCCAAGGAATAGTATGGCAATAAAACACCCGATGACAGCGCCCGCATACTCCTTGTATTTTCGGTGGTAGATCAACTGCGGAATAAGCCAGCCGCTGTTCAGGTAGAAAAACCCAACGTAAATGAGATCATTAATGATATAGCGTAAGAGTTGTATTGCGGACTCGGATTTCTGGGAGTGTGGTTTATTATTGTCTGCGTACGGTCGCAATAAAAATGGCAGTGAAAAAAGAAACACCCAAACTAATATATGCAGCGTGATCGATGCCCATTTTTTTTGATACCAGGTTGAACTCATGGGGGGCAAGTTAATCACTTAAACAGTCTGTAGCAACGAGTGTGATAAATGCTGCGACGAAAGAGCAATATTCGTCTGCAAACAACCTTTCCACAATCAGAAATGCACCGAAAAAATAGATTGGAGTTTGCCCTGTTAAGAGTGATACAAAGTTGTTCTCATGTATCATCCCCTTTGGAATAGTTGTTGTGCAATGCAATGGGTTATCCTATTCAATTATATTAAACTAAATACAATGGATAAAGTAGCA
>DASYSW010000230.1:0-2979 GCA_036002905.1 Chitinophagaceae bacterium | reverse complement strand
AGATCCAGAGCTGATAAGTTGAGCTGCTGTCTGGGCGAACTTCTGGTTTAAATATTCCTTGATTATTAGTATTGCCGATATCAACCCAAGTGCCGCTGTCTTTTATAATGCTACAATATTGATCCTTTATAGGTTGCTTGGTTATAGCAGTAAGAACTTTGAATTTTGCTTGAGAATATCCGGAAGCAAAAAAACAAAATAGCAGAATTATAAGAAAGGCTGGTTGTCTCATTTGATTACCGCTAACGTCCAAGGCTTGCCGCAGGCCGCCGATTCTCTTTGACCTTCGGGCTGAGCCGCCACAACGTCGTGTACTTTTCAAAGAATTAGAGTTTCAAGATAAGTGGCAGCTAACGTCCAGGGCTTGCCGCAGTGGCGATAGTCTGTGTTAAATGTTGCTGAGCCAATCTACAAAAGTTGATTAGAGTTACTGTCGATCAGGATATATTCTGAAGCCGCCATTGAGCCAAGCCGCTTGTTGGTTGCGTTTATGATTTTTTTGATCCTATTCTGTTTTTCCTAAAATTTTGAAAACTGCACCGATAATCGAAATAGTAGAAAGGAAAATGTAAGCCCAGAAATAGCGCTTCTTTGATTTTTCGGACGCTAATTGTATTGTTTTTTCTTTTTGATCTAGTTTGTCATAAAGTATTTCCAATCTTTTTTGAGTAAGTTCAAATGCCTTTTGTGGGTTACCCATTATATCACTTTGGTCTGTCTTGCCATGCGGCAACCCACGCCTTTCTGTTTTTGATAGTACCTTTTCAATGTCGGCAAGACCTAATTCATAATTATATATCTGATAACTAAAAATCGTATCTGTTGCATTTTTCTTAAGAGGCGCCAGCTCTTTCATGGCATTAAATATTGCATTATTAGACTGGTACGTTTGATAAACATTTCGGGCCGAATTGATTTTGCGCAATTCGTTTGTAAATTTTTCTATTTGTTTTTGCTGATAAAGCCAAAGGCCAAGTAATCCAATTGTTCCAATTACTGGTAAAATTTCACCAGCCATGGTAAGTATGGTCATATCGGTAGTTAGGGTTAATGTTCATAATGGCAGCCAACGTTCACGGCTTGCCGCAGGCCGGTGAAAATTATGAATTTTCTGGCCGAGGTGCAACTAGAAATTCATATTAATTATAGCGCCGAGGCCAGCACGTGTCCGGCTTGCGCAAAGCCATTTGTTGTGTGCAGGCGTTCACTCGATATACATGTGACAACTGTTTAATCCTAGAACTGCTTTAAGAATTCTTCAAGTGCACCTTCGTCTAAAATTTCTAGCGCTTTGCCTAGCCCAGGTTGGCCGTTGATGGTTGCAAGCAATGCTAGCGTTAATCTCAAAGCTGTGCGATCAACAATATTCTTGAAGTTCAAGAGAAGATATTTCTCAAATTGTGTCAGGGAGCCAAAATAAGGTTCATCGTATTCTTTGGGAGGCTCTGGATTTCGGTCGTCGACTCGACAGTTCTCAATTAGAACGCATAACCCAATAAAATTCCAGTCTAGGGATTTTTTATGAATGCAAATACTTATCAATTGCGGGACTGCCAGATATGAAGCTAATCCAACATCTCCCTGATGATGTAAGTTTTCCCATAACTCGTCGAAAATAATTTACATCTCCTTACGGGATTCGGCGCCTTGCAATTTTCTTAACGGCCTTGAAACATCGTAAGGCATTTTGTAGCCACCGTTCGAAGTCGCCCAAATGGGGTCTTGCAAATCCATAACATTGATTCCATTTTTAATCACAGGAAAGCTTGCGCCCAACGTTCACGCATTGCCGAAGCGCCGGACATAGAATTCCTACAGCTCGGCAGCGGCATAAGTTTTTCATACGTCGCCTTGCTAAAGTACAATAGAATTTCAAAAGTTGAGACAATGTTCTCTTGCAGGCTTTTTGGCAATGCAATGTTGTGCGTTCACAGTTATTTATTTGAACGCTTGATTAAAAACACCAACAATTTCCCTAAATGAATTGGCAAAATGCATCTCGAACCGATAGTCAATCTTTTCAGTATATTTTTTAAACCGAAAAAACTTATTTTTTGTTGAGGTCGTAAATTCATGAAGGCGTTCAAGCGACTTAAATTCAACGGATTTGTTTTTGTTTATAAGCGGCATTATAACTTCATATTCTTTAACAATTTGCCTTAGATAATCTTCTGCCCTTTCTAAATACTTTGAAACATTATTGAGAGATAAAAATTCGGGCAAATTCTCTGATTCAATCTTAAGACCTTCAAGTTCAATTTGGGCGTTGTCGATAATTCTCATTTGTTCAATATATAAATTCAAGTGATCCATTGAAATGACTTTTGGATTATTATTGTACCTCGTTGTTAATCCCCCTGCTGTCAAAGCTCGCCTTGCACGCTTTACATTTTGGTAAACGAGCCCAATACGTTTTAGATAATCCTTCCAAGTTTCCGCTCTTAACCTTGATTGTTCTCTACTATTTTCTGAGGCTTTAATAAGCATAGTTATTATACTACCAATTATTATAACAACAAGAAGCTGGAGTAATGACTTTATGATTTCAAATCGAATAGTGTTTTTCACATTATTCCTATCAACAGGAATAGCTTCTTTTGTTAATGAGTATGAAAAACTAACTATAAGAATCAATGTCAAAATAGCTATAATGGAAAGTATAATTGCTAACTTTCGCGGTGTCATATTAGATGTTGTTATTTCAAGGAATTATAAAACATTTAAAAACTAAAACTTCATATGTTCACAGCAATTTACTATGACGCACAACGTCCAGGGCTTGCTGCCGCGGCGCACATCGAATTTAGTGAATGTTCGCAGGCCGAGCAGCGTAACTTATATCAAACGCCGCGAGGCCGCGGAGAAGCCATGGCAGCAAACCGATGTTGCACGCCGTTTATTTATCAGAGGATAATCCTTTCAACCATTACAAGTTTCAAAATGTTCTTGCAAAAAGTTAATGGGTACTCGTACAAAGAA
>DASYSW010000229.1:0-3081 GCA_036002905.1 Chitinophagaceae bacterium | reverse complement strand
ATATAGACAAGGCTCCCTTTATGCAGGTATTTTTGAGCAAGTTCCGCAAGACCCCGCCAAAGAACCACCGTGTGCCATTCGGTCTGTGAGATGAGTTTACCGGCACGGTCTTTAAAGGTTTCCGTAGTTGCCAGGGAGAATTTTGCAACGGCGATATTTCCTTCCAGGTATTGAACGTCAGGGTCCTTTCCCAAATTACCAATAAGCATCACCCTATTTACGCCTCTCATACATCGAAATTTGATATGTTATACTAATTCGTCTTGGAATTCAACGCCAATTTAAAATTAGCTTTTTTCAGCCAAAAAGATAAATTTTTCCATTGGGATCAAAGGGTTTACACCTTGTCCCCAACATTATTAAAACAAGCTTTGTGCCGGTGATGGGTCCCTCAACCAGGCATTGATCAATTTAGGAAAAGCATAATCCGCCAGTTGTCTGCGGGGGATCAGCAGGTAATCCTTCAGGATCGGGACCGGTCTTTGAAGACTGAGTGTAATGAATTGACCCTGTATGGTCTGATGACTTAGCTCCTGCCGGTAGACAGTGGAGATATGCTTGACGGTGAGGGATTGCTTTCCAAAGAGTTGTCGGAAATGGTCGGCTGCTTGCGTATCGATGGCGTGATCGGTTTCCAGCAACACGAATTCAAAGAGGCCTTCCCATATGTCCTTTTCACCCCTTCTGCGGATATAAGTCATATTTCCGGGAGCCTCCACGACAAAATAGTAAAACCAGCGTTGCTTTTTTTGAATGCTTTTCTCTTTGACGGGAAGTTGGTTGATCCAGCCGTGTTCGAAGGCGCGGCAGTCCGTTCTTTGATTGCAGTGAGCGCACAGAGGGTTTCGCGGTAAACAAACCGTGGCGCCGAAATCCATAATAGCCTGATTATAAAGGCTCGCTTGTCCTTCATCCAATAGTTCGGCGGCTAGAGCAGTAAAAATTTTCTTTCCTGCGGTGGAATCGATCGGGGTGAAATCACCAAAATACCGGGAAAGAACACGAGTGACATTGCCGTCTACGACCGCATGGGGCAGATCGAAAGCGAATGAAGCTATTGCGGCAGCGGTGTATGGTCCGACGCCTTTCAGCGACAAGATCTCCTCATAGGTCCCGGGAAATATTCCATTGTACTCTCCGTCAATCTTTTTTGCAGTGGCAATGAGATTTCTGCAGCGATTATAATAACCAAGTCCCTCCCAAAGCTTGAAAACTTTTTGTTCCGGAGCCATCGCCAGATCATGAACCGTCGGAAAAGCTTCCAGAAATTTTTCATAATACACGCGGCCTTGATCCACACGCGTTTGTTGCAGAATTATTTCGCTTAGCCAGATCCTATAGGGATCCTTTTCCCCCTTCCAGGGCATTTTCCGGCGATTTTCCTTTTTATGCCATTTTAACAGGGCTTTCGTAAAAGCTCTTTTTTCTGATGACATTTAGGCTTATTTTGCAATAAAAAAAATTCACAATCAATATTTTAGAGAATTCTTGCACAAATACGGCAAAACCATTATTTTGATACCCGGAAAACTTATTTCAAGCATAATGAGTTGTGAATTAATAATTTTGTTATATATTTAAAATCAGAAACTTATAAAACTTAATCCCCATGAGAAAGGCAGACCTAGTTAACCAAATATCGGAAAAAACAGGTATACCTAAAGTCGACGTCTTAGTGACGCTGGAAACCATGTTCAAAGAAGTGAAAGAAACCTTGTCCCAGGGAGAAAATATTTATATCCGTGGGTTCGGAAGTTTTATCACGAAGAAGCGGGCTGCAAAGATAGGGCGCAATATAAAGAAGAATGTGGCTGTCCATATACCGGAGCATTTCATTCCTGCGTTCAAACCTGCGAAAGAATTTGTAGCGGAAGTAAAAAAGTTGCAGTCCGTGAAGGAAGATCAGCCAAACCCGGACGAAGAGATGTAAATTTGCGTCTCTAATCATTAGCATGAAGAGACAGCAGTATCTGGTAGCCGGCACCGGGGTGCTCTTGCTACTCGTTATCTATTTTTTTGGACAAACTGTTCCGCCACATCAGAAACCAAACGCCGCAATGGCCGGCGTTCAGGGAAATTCCCCTGTTAAATCCATTGGTTTACAGGAAATTCTAAAGGATGCTCGTGCAGATTTGACTCCTGCGCAGTTATCTTATGTGAACAGGCTCGAACACTCTGTCGTCCGCGGTGATGTCAAAAACCAGCAGGCGAATGCCTACCGCCAGCTTGCTGATTTCTGGAAGGACTCGGTTCAAAATGGTTTGTTATTGTATGCTTACTACACGGGAGAAGCGGCCAAATTGGAAAAATCTCAAACAAACCTTACCTTCGCAGCCCAAATCTTGTTACAGGGTTTACAGCAACAGGATAATCCGGCCTTGAAAAGCTGGATGGCCACCGACGCTAAAGAGTTGTTTGAAAAGGCATTAGAGCTGAATCCTAACAACGATTCAACCAAAGTGGGGCTCGGGGCCACCTACATTTTCGGCGCACAGGCGGGGAACCCGATGGAAGTGATGCAGGGAATTCAGCGGATCCTGGAAGTAGCGCGCCGGGATTCCACCAATATGTATGCTCAGCTGATGTTGGGTTGGGGAGGTTTGGAATCAGGACAATTGGATAAAGCTGTTGAACGTTTGACAACCGTTGTCCGACATGAACCCGGCAATATCGAAGCGATCCTCCTACTGGCCGAAGTAGAGCAGCAAAAGGGCGATAAGGCGGATGCCATCAGGTGGTATCAAGCCGCAAAAAAACAGCTCGACCCCCGGCAAACTGAAATGGTAAAGGAGATCGATCAGCGGATCAATTCGCTTAAATAGGGGGCGGTTTGGGCCGTCGCCCGAGGAATGAAATTGGATATCTATTTATTAACTAAAAAAAAGCATTAAGTATGCCTTGTGGTAAAAAGCGTAAGCGTCATAAAATTGCGACGCACAAGCGTAAGAAAAGACTGAGGAAGAATCGCCATAAGAAGAAGAATAAGTAGCATCTTTTTCCCCGCATGAATCCGCCCGATAGCAGAGGATTGAATGAAAAGGTTGATGTTGATGGAAAACGCTCGATACGCTTGAATAAGGA
>DASYSW010000228.1:0-2102 GCA_036002905.1 Chitinophagaceae bacterium | reverse complement strand
ATTATCCAGCTGACCGGATTTTTCGAGATATTCAACAATACGCCCTACTTGTACATCGGTGTATTCAGAAAAACCTGCGTACACTTCTGCCATGCGGGAAAACAGTTTCTTTTCATCTGCATTCAATGTATTCCACGGGCGAACGGCATCACCCGGTACTGTTTTCGCCACGTCGTCCGGCATCGGGTTGATCGGAGTAAGCTTTGTTCCTTTGGGAACAATTCCTCTGTCTATCATACGCTGAAGCACCCATTCGCGGTAAGCTTCATAACCTTCATCGAACTGACCTTTGTATTTATCTGCGTATTCTTTTGGACTGTGATGCGGAGCATGATTAGCACCGGGACAGAACCACATGAACCATGGTTTCGAGGGTGTGCCTGCTTTCTGATCACGGATCATTTTTATTGCCTGGTCTGCAAGATCCTTTGATAAATGATAACCTTCTTCGGGACTATAAGGCTGTTCAGTGAAATGGTTGTCCACAACAAGGTCAGGGTACCAGTTGTTGGTTTCGCCACCAAGGAATCCGTAATACCTGTCAAAGCCTTTCGCCAGGGGCCATTCTGATCTGCTGGCGCCGGCAGAAATATTCTCTTCCGGAACATTGTGATTTTTTCCAAGCCAGAATGTACTGAAGCCATTATCCTGCAATACCTGCCCGATCGTTGCACATTCAGAGGGTAATCGTCCGGCCCACCCGGGGAATCCATTTGAGGCTTCCGTGATACACGCGCAACGATTCACGTGATGATTACGACCTGTGAGAAAAGTTGAACGCGTCGGTGAGCACAGCGCGGTTGTATGCCACTGTGAGTACATTAGTCCGTTATCTGCCAGCTTTTGGAGCGTTGGCATATTGATCTTTCCACCAAATGGTGACCATGCCGCAAGACCCGTATCGTCATACAAGACGATCAAAATATTTGGCGCACCATCCGGGGCCCGCTTTAATTCAAAAGGGCTCCAGTCGGCTTTGGAATCGCGCACATCAAGTTTAATAACTCCCTTAAACATTTCATTTGCGGTAGGCATAATCTAATTTTTTGTCGTTTTAATTCGAATTGCTGCACCAGGTACAATGGAAGTGATTCGAGGAAATTGAATATACATCTTTCAAATACCGTCGCGATATTTTTTGAAATTGAAGTTGCATGGTTTTATAAAGTGTTGCAAAAGAATCTAAGAGTTATCCTGGTCGGTTATTTATAGGTTAATTTTTTAAAATTCGGTGATGGATTTTATCTTACTCAAAACTTTAAATACCATGAAACAGGTCACACTAATTATTTTCGTCGCCATTTTGATTGCTTCATGCGACACAGCAAAACCATCTTCCTATGCATTAAGCCAGGGGTATATTAATGCCGACACGCTGATCACTCAATCTTTATTTAATGACAAAGCGTCAACTATTTCAGAAGAGAATATTCAAAGAGTTCTTGATGGTACCTATAAATTGCCACGCCAATTGAGAGTAGCCATTGTAAAACTCGAAAGTTCATCGCAAAGGAGGAATTACTGGTATTACTGGAATGACGAACAATATCTAAAAACTCAACAGTCCTACCTGGATCTTTTTACCGACAAATTCAAGCAATCACCGAGAGTCATAAATACTTTTAGTGTCCCGGATGTTCTTATATCAAAATCACCTTCATTTACCAATATCCGTGAGGCCGCAGTGAGAATGCAGGCGGATGTCGTGGTCATCTATTCGATTGCAAGTGATTTGTATTCCAAGTACAAAGCATTTTCAAAACCAGATATAAAAGCTTATGCCACCACGCAATTGATCATCATGGATGTAAGAACAGGATTGATACCTTTTTCAACGATCAGTACCAAAGATGCTTTGTCGCAAAAGAAAAAAGAAGAACTTGAGAATGCCGAAGCAGCGAGCCGGGTTCAAAACGAAGCCGTGCTGGCCACCATTACAGACATCGGGGAAAAAATAACCGGGTTTCTAAATACTCAATAACCTTAGCTCCATTCGTAAAGGCTAATTTTGATCTATGCTGTTACCAAAGACCAAAAGGAATATTTTGCGCATACTTCCGTTTGGCGTCATATGGCTTGCATTCAGTATTATTTATACATTA
>DASYSW010000227.1:0-4302 GCA_036002905.1 Chitinophagaceae bacterium | reverse complement strand
TAAAATTCTATCCCTCGCCATTCAGATTCAGGATTTTATTTATTTCAATTTTTACATGTTCGCTCCTGCTCAGTTGCCCATCCGTTCGGGCACAGGAAAAACCTACTCCCGCAGAACAAAGAATGAAGAGCGTACAGCAACGGATTGCATTAGAAAAAAGGTCAATTGTAAATGATGTAAAATTCCGAAACATTGGCCCTAATATTATGAGTGGTCGCGTGGTGGATGTAGATGTGAACCCGGTTGATCCCACCGAATTTTATGTTGCCTATGCCACGGGCGGTTTATGGCACACGACAAACAATGGTCAGAGCTTCACCCCCATTTTCGACAGTCTTGATGTACTCTTCATTGGCGATATCGCCGTCAATTGGAATTCGTCACCAAGGATCATATGGGTAGGAACAGGTGAAGTGAACAGTAGTCGTTCTTCTTACGCAGGCATCGGCATTTATAAAACCAGCGACAATGGAAAACATTGGGAATATCTTGGTCTGCCCGAATCGCAACACATTGGAAAAATTCAATTGCACCCCGCAAACGAAAACGTTGCCTGGGTAGCTGCATTGGGTCATCTCTATTCGCCAAATAAGGATCGTGGTGTTTATAAAACAACAGACGGCGGCAAAACATGGAAACAAACGCTGTTTGTTGATGATACGACAGGCGCCATTGATATCGATATCAACCCCAAAGATCCGAACGAGCTGTATGCTGCTATGTGGAGCAGAAGTCGAAGTGCATGGAAATTCAGAGAAAGCGGCCCGACGAGCGGCATTTATAAAAGCAATGATGGAGGTGAAACATGGAAAAAAATTTCTGGCGAAGGTTCTGGTTTTATGAAAGGAGGAAAAATTGGCAGAATTGGACTAGCCGTATACCCCGCCAATCCATCCATCGTTTACGCGATAGTAGATAACAACATGATAAAACCTGACACAGGAACGAAACCTGCAGATACATTTTATCACCGGAAGGATTTCAAAGAAATTAGTGAAGACGCATTTCTCCTGTTAGATCAAAAGAAACTGGATTCATTTTTAAAAGAAAATGATTTCCCTGAAAAATATACCGCAGCGGTGGTAATGGATATGGTAAAAACGAAAAAAGTAAAGCCGACAGCCGTTTATGATTATCTGGACTTTGATGATGGGTTTCGAAACGCAGGCATTTACGGTGCCGAAGTATATAGAAGCAGTGACGCAGGAGTTTCCTGGAAAAAGATGAATGAAAAAGGTCTCAAACTTTACAGCACGTATGGCTATTATTTCGGAAAAATATTCGTGTCGCCCACAAATGAAAACAAACTGATCATCACAGGAGTTCCTATTCAACTTTCAACCGATGGCGGAAAAAGTTTTAAAACGATTGACAAAGAAAATGTTCACGGCGACCACCATGCTGTATGGATCGACCCAAAAAGGGATTCACATTTTGTTATTGGAACGGATGGCGGCTGCAATATTACTTATGACAATGGTGAGCACTGGTTTTTTGCGAACACCCCGGCAGTGGGCCAGTATTACGCCGTGGCCGTAGATAATGACAAGCCTTATCATGTGTATGGCGGTTTGCAGGATAACAACGTTTGGTTTGGCCCCTCAAACAACAAAGATGACAAAGACTGGGAAACCAGTGGTGATTACCCATTCAAACCGTTGGTCGGCGGTGATGGAATGCAGGTACAGGTGGACATAAGAGACAATGCAACGACTTATGCCGGGTCCCAATTTGGTTTCTACAGCAGGTTAAACCGGAAAACAAGAAGTGATAGAAAAAGTGTTAGGCCTTATCATGAACTTGGCGAAAAACCGCTTCGCTTTAACTGGCAAAGCCCTATTTTATTGAGTACTCATAACCAGGACATCTTTTATATTGGGTCTAATCGTTTATATCGTTCGTTAAACAGGGGTGATAGCCTTGTCCCCATCAGCACTGATCTTTCGAATGGAAAAAAAGAAGGCAATGTACCCTACGGCACAATCACTACGATTGCAGAATCACCAACAAGATTTAATTTGTTGTACGTAGGTACGGACGACGGAAATATTTATATCTCGAAAGAAGGCGGCTATGATTGGAAACGGATCGGTGAGCCAGGCGATAGATCCAGCTCAAAGGCTCCCACTCACCACTCATCACTCACGGCTCACGATTCACCACTCACCACTCACGGCCTCTGGGTCAGCCGGATCATCGCCTCTCAATACAAAGAAAGTCGAGTATATGTTTCATTGAACGGCTATCGAAGTGATAATTTCTTACCATATCTATACGTAAGTGATGATTATGGCGAAACCTGGAGACAGGTTGGAAAGGACCTGCCAAATGAGCCGATAAATGTCGTAAGAGAAGATCCAAAAAGCGACAGCATTTTATATGTAGGAACTGATGGAGGCTTGTATGTAAGTTTCGACGCGGGAAATAGCTTTATGATGTGGAATGGTGGTCTGCCCAAATCTGTTCCCGTACACGATATTGCAATACAAGCAAGAGATAATGAAATCATTTTAGGCACGCATGGAAGAAGCCTGTACGTAGCGAAATTGGACGATGTTCAACAGCTTCAAAAGGATCCCGACTGGATGAAGAAGAAACCAAAGGAAAAGCCAAAAGATAAAAAAGATGAAGATGATGAGGAAATGGAAAGTGAGAATAACACGGTGCCAGATATCAACTAAAATATTTTAAATCTTTCGAAACAGGCTTTTTCTAAATTTTCTCGATCGCTAGGATGGGATATATTGATCAATGCCTTTGCACGCTGTCTTAAATTTTTCCCGAATAGGTAAGCAATGCCATACTCGGTCACCACGTAATGCATATGCGCCCGCGTTGTCACTACGCCTGCGCCGGGTTTCAGAAAAGGAACCACCCTGGGCACTCCTTTGTTTGTCCTTGATGGCATTGCGATGATCGGTTTCCCGCCTGTACTCAACGCTGCTCCTCGCATAAAATCCATTTGCCCTCCGACCCCCGAGTATTGGTAAGTACCAATGGAATCAGCACAGACCTGGCCGGTAATATCAATTTCAATAGCACTGTTTATTGCTACCATCTTATTATTGCGACGAATGATATGCGGATCATTGACGTAATCAATATCGAGGAAATGGACGGCGGGATTATCATCAAGGAAATCATAAAGTCGTTTCGTTCCCAATGCAAACGCAGAAACGCCCTTATTTGGATGAATTTGTTTGCATCTATTGTTGATCACACCTTTTTCATAAAGATCGATCACACCGTCCGAGCACATTTCCGTATGCATACCAAGGTTTTTATGATTGGCCAGCGACCGTAATACAGCATCAGGAATCGCGCCGATTCCCATTTGTAGGGTAGATCCGTCATCGATAAGTCCTGAAACATATTCTGCGATCTTTAATTCCACCGCCCCCACTCTTTCACTGTATCTTGCTTCGTACAAAGAATCCTCGCAAAATACGATACTGTCAAATTCGCTTACAGAGATCAGCCCGTCGCCATGAGTGCGGGGAACATTTGGATTAACGGAAGCAATCACATGTTTTGCAGTATTGACTGCAGACCTGGCGACATCTACTGAAACACCAAGTGAACAATAGCCATGTTTATCCGGCGGAGACACCTGGACCAATGCGACATCTATCGGTAAAATATGTTGGTTAAAAAGATCGGGGATCTCGCTCAAAAAAACCGGAACGTAATCTGCCCTGCCTTCATTAACTGCTGAACGGACACTGGCAGAAACAAACAAGGAATTTATCTTAAAGCGGTCGGCAAATTCGGGTTTGTCGATGTGGATATCGCCATACACAGTGATAAATACGAACTCTACATCTTTCAGGCGCTCCGCCTGCTTTGCCACGGCTTTCAGTAACTGTGTCGGGGTTTGAGCGCTGCCCTGGACATAAACCCTGTCACCGGGTTTGATGATGGAAACAGCATCATCCGAGGTCTTGTATGTTAAAGAAGTTTTCATGGAAACACAAAGGAATAAAGAATAGGTATTTAATCAATGATCAATATTATCCTGTTAACTAATAATAGTCAACTTTGAGACTAATTTTGACAGGAATATGAGCTATAGCGGCAAAGTAATACAACAGGGCAGAGAGATAAAATATTTTTTTTACAGCCAGGCCTTCGCAGATGGTTTCCGCACCAGTTTTGCCATCCTGCTTCCTGCCTTAATCGGTGCTTACTTTAATTTCTTTCAAATCGGTTTAACCATTTCAATAGGGTGCATGTGTGTTAGTCTTACTGATGCACCGGGACCCGTTGTCCATAAACGAAATGGAATGCTTTTTTGCTCCGCCT
>DASYSW010000226.1:0-3109 GCA_036002905.1 Chitinophagaceae bacterium | reverse complement strand
AATGACAAAAGGAATTTTCTTCTTTTCAGCATATTTGAATTGCTTCTCAAATTTTGCAGATTCGTGGTAGACCTCGCAACGAATATTTTTCACTCGTAGTTGTTGAGCAAGTACGAATGCTTTTCTGCCTTCCTTTTCGCCAAGATTAAAAAATAATACCTGGCTTCCGGTGTATACGCCTTCGGGAAAGAGTTTTAGCTCTTCCATTACATCGTAAATCCTGTCAACTCCGAATGAAATTCCAACCCCGGGAATATTGGAGACTCCAAACAAACCTGTGAGGTCATCATACCGGCCTCCTCCGCCGATGCTGCCGATCTGCACGTTCTTTGCCTTGACTTCAAAAATAATTCCTGTGTAATAGTTAAGTCCACGGGCGAGGGTGAGGTCGACAGTGAGAGTTGAGTGGCGAGCGGCAAGTGGGTAGGTTAAAATTGTGTCCAGTTCTTCAATTCCATTTTTACCGGAGTGGGTACTTCCTAAAAGTCCTTTTGCTTTTGCAATCTTTTCTTCATTAGTGCCGGAAATGGACAGGTAACTTTCAACGATTGAAATTTCATTGACGCTTAAACCTTTTTGCAGCAACTCTTCTTTTACCTTTTCCAATCCGACTTTATCGAGCTTATCAATGGCAATCGTGATATCCATCATCTTTTCAGCGCCTGCGCTTAACTCGGCAAGGGCCATCAAGATCTTCCGGCTGTTGATCTTTATTTCAACCGGAATTTTTAATTGCTCAAAGACGGTCGCATAAATGTTCGCCAATTCGATCTCATTTAACAGGGAATTACTCCCAACCACATCGGCATCGCACTGGTAAAATTCGCGGTAGCGGCCCTTTTGTGGCCTGTCCGCTCTCCATACAGGCTGTATTTGATAACGTTTAAAGGGGAATGTAAGCTGGCCATGATTCATTGCTACATATCTTGCAAAAGGGATGGTGAGATCGTATTTTAATGCTCTTTCCGTAATTCCATGTGTATTTTTCCCCTGCAATACTTTTTCAAAATCTTCCCGTACCTGTTTTTCTTTTGAGGGATTATCTAAACCATTATTAAGAATTTTGAATATTAATTTATCACCTTCCTCTCCATACTTACCCATTAACGTCTCCAGGTTTTCCATGGCAGGTGTTTCGAGCGGTTGGAATCCGTAAAGCTCGAAGACATTCCTGATCGTTTCGAAAATGTAATTTCTTTTTCGAACTATCTCAGGTCCAAAATCCCTTGTGCCCTGCGGTATGCTAACATTAACCTTTGCCATTGTTGCTTGTTTCTTGCTCCTTATACCTTGCGGCTTGTGCCTTCTCTATGATTTTTTCACAAGCGGCATCGATCAGCTTGAATGCTTCATGATATTCTTCTTCGGGCCCTGACCATGGATCGGGTACATCAAGATTTTTTCCAGGGTATAGTTCATTCATCAGAAGATCCACCTTTGATGGATCAAATTTTTTCCTTGCGATCCTTTTTATTTCAAACAAAACATCCTCAGCCAGCGCGTAAATTTTATCGAACCTTTCAAAATCTTCCGGCACGAGCCTTCTTGACCGCTGATTGCAAATATTAATGCCATTCATCTCTGCCACTTTTCGTGATAAAGGGTGCGGAGGCTCACCATCATGATAGCCATTGGTTCCGGCGCTTTCAACACTCCAGTTCAAACCGGCTTTGAAAGCCTTATCCTGTAAAATCGCCTCTGCGAGCGGGCTACGGCAAATGTTTCCAAGGCACACCATTAAAATTTTCATGGGGGCAAAGATAGTATGCAGTCGGCAGTCTGCACTCTGAAGTCTTGGGTGGGCTTTACCATCACTTGTCCATTGCCAATTCATTTTCTATGGATTTCCTTCATACAAGCATCTCACTCCGAAAGTATAGCCATGACAAACAAAGAAATTTTACATGCTGACCTTCTCGACATTTTGTTTGAGAACCGAAACAAAGCTTATGGAGCTTACGCGCTAAGAAAAAATTATTCACATCGCCTTCAATGGGCGCTGGGAATTGGATTGAGCCTGGCATCAATCTTAATTTTTATCAATGATGGAAAGGAAAAACTGTCAGATGATCCGCATCTGCGCAAGCCTGAAATCGTTGTTCACACAGCCACGATTTCAGACGATAAACCGCTGCAACAAAAAACGCAGCAACAAAAACCAACACACCAGGCTGCACAAATGAAATCAACAGCGCAAATATTGATTGTTCATGATAACATTCCAACCGATGTGCCTACAGAAGCTGATTTAAGACGTGCCGAGATATCCGATCATACAACAACCGGCGCGGCTTTTAGTGACGTAGTACAACCGAACACAAATGGAGAGAAAAACGGAACTGTGAAGAAAGTTGATGAACCACAAGAAAATAAAATTGTTGTGAGTCAATCCGACGCCCAATTCCCGGGCGGAAAAGAAGCCTTTGCTAAGTTCCTTACAAGGTACCTCAAAACTCCGGGTGATCTTGCCGATGGTGAGAAGAAGGTCGTGGTGGTCCGTTTTATGGTTGACGAAGATGGAACGATTTCAAAGACAGAGATCCTCCAAAGTGATGGCGATGAGTACAGCAAAGAAGTAATAAGGGTGCTGTCGAAAATGCCCAAATGGATACCCGCCATGCAAAACGGTGCAAAAGTGACGACCTGGTTCACACAACCCGTAAGTTTTATCGGGGTTGAATAGTAAATTTTTTTAAATTGCCGTCCCTGAAACAGGATAAGGTATGCCAGATAACTATGAAGAGAAGCGGAGGAAGACAAATGTCTTTTTGCATTCCATATACGATTATACCATGGGAGCTCTTTGGCTTTGTGCGGGCGGGTTTTTTCTCTTGTATAAGAAGTTTGACATAGATTTGAATTTTGACCCGGTATTAACAACTATTTTCGGTGTAGCCGCCGTGTTGTATGGAGGGTTTAGGGTTTACAGGGGGTATAGAAAAAATTATTGAAGCAAGCCGGTTATGATTCGACGGATACATAAGCTCAAAAATGTCTTTTTTGTTGTTTTATTTTTTTTGTTGAATGGGTGTCAACCCAATAAAGGCACAGAACAACAGGATACCCTAGATTCAGGGACCATTTATATAAGTGTTGACGAATCTTTTAA
>DASYSW010000225.1:0-9807 GCA_036002905.1 Chitinophagaceae bacterium | reverse complement strand
TTTCATCAAGTCTCTTGCGGATGATTTTTGCAAAACCAAGAACAGACGTGAGTGGAGTTCTTAATTCATGACTTACAGTGGATAGAAACGCACTCTTTGCTTCGTTAGCTTTCTCTGCCGCTTTACTTGCAGCTTCTGCCTCCATTTTGGCCATCTTGACATCTTCAAATAAAGTTGCGTTGCGAAGGGCAACACCTACGGAAGCAGCAATGGTTGACAAAAGCCGCAGGTCGTTTTCATTAAAACTGTTTTCATGCTCCGTACTTTGTACGCTCAGTACCCCGATTATTTCATCCCCAACCGGAATAGGAACACCGAGATAAGAAGCCGCCGGCACACCTTGAGATGATACACCTAACTTGGCTCTTGTTTCCTGCACATTTTCGTTGATCAGGAGAGGCTCACCCGACAGAATGATCTTCGAAGTAAGTCCTTCGCCTAATTTCATCGGCTGATTGTCATCACCAAACTGATACGGAAAATGGATCGTTTTGGTCTTGGGATTCAACAATGCCAGGTAAACGATATTTGCTTTGAAAAGATCCTTCAATTTATCACCAACAAATTTTATCAGGTCGTCTGGGTCCAGTTGTGAAGCCAGCGCTTTACTGATGCTATTTACAGTACTCAACTCAGAAGCTCTTTGTTTTGCCTCGGACAACAGGTGAGTAGTCTCGTCAAACAGTCTGGCATTCTCAAGCGCCACGCTCATACTGTTCGTAATCGTTGTGAGTAGTCGTACATCAGCATCTGTAAATGCATTTTCTTTATCAACATTTTGAAGACTGACTGATCCTTTCACAAGATCTCCTGCGAGCATGGGAACAAAGACAGCTGATTTTGGTGGCTGGCCCTTTGTTACTCCTGTCCCTCCATGTCTTTTAGCAGTCTCCAGGTAATTTTCGCGTATATCGAGCAGCTTTCGCGTTGATATAAGTTCTTTGCTGGTCCAGTTAAATGGCCGCGAATCAATGGGAAAGTGTTCTCCCTTTTCTATGGCATAATGAAAATGTTCGATCGCGCTCTCATGATCAAATGTCCGGATGACCAGCGTCTGTGTGTCAGGAAATAAGCTACACAAACGGTCACCAACCAATTCATAGATTCCCTGAACATCCAATTCTTTTGCTAATCCATCCTGCACATTATTGATAACAGCCAATTCCGCCGTGCGTTGCTCGGTCTCCTTTAATAAACGATTCGTTTCATCAAACAACCTGGCACTTTCCAATGCGACGGTCATACTGTTGGCTAATGTTTCAAGGAGCCTGACATCAGATTCATTAAAAGCATTTTCCCTATCGACATTCTGTATGCTTACATAGCCTTTGATGTTGCTTCCGCTTAACAGCGGGACAAACATCAATGATTTTGGCATTATTGTTTCACCAATTGCGGTGATGCCATATTCATTTCTTGCTTTTTCCTCCGTTTCAATATTAATGGTTTGCCTGTTGTCAATAAGTATTTGCCGCAATTTATTAATGGGCCTGGGGTCAAGCTCGTATCTTTTTCCATTTTCCAACGCATAGTTGAAAAGTTCGACCCTGTTTGCAAGATCGAAGGTGGCAATTATTACGGCATGCGTTTGGAAAAGTTCTTTAACCCTGTCTCCAACCAAATTATAGATACCCTGCATATCCAGTTCTTTCGCCAATCCTTCCTGCACGCTGTTGATAACAGCTAATTCTGCTGTGCGCTGCTCCGTTTCCTTTAGCAAACGATTTGTTTCATCAAACAATCTTGCATTTTCCAATGCCACACTCATACTATTGGCGAGAGTTTGCAGTAATGACACGTCCGATTCGCTGTAGGCATTTTCTCTCTCGTAATTCTCGAGGCGGATCGTTCCATTCACCTGGCCACCCGAAATCAATGGAACACCTAACCATGATTTCGCTGTATCCTCCTCTGACTCTGACGATGCAAATATGGCTCCCAGTTCCTTAAATCGCTCAACGGCATTTTCATTGATGAGCAAGGGTTGCACGGTATTTATGATATGTGACGTCAATCCCTTTCCGAGTTCAAAACCTAATTCAACAATTCGTTTGCCTTTAAACAAGTAATAAGGATGAGTAATAAAATTTCTTCCCTTGTCGTAATAAGAAATGGAAATTCCCTGCGTATCAAATACGTCACGGATCTTGTCACCAACAAGGTCATAAATAGCCTGGATGTCGAGTTTAGAGGCGAGTCCTTCCTGCACACTGTTGATAATACCCAGTTCAGCGGTGCGTTGCTCAGTTTCTTTTAGCAAACGATTGGTTTCATCAAACAATCTTGCGTTTTCCAACGCAACGCTCATACTATTACTAAGAGTGGTGAGTAATCTTAAATCGGATTCATTGAACGCATGTTCCCGGTCTACATTCTGCAAGCTGATGGATCCTTTGACAACATCTCCAACAACCATTGGAACAAAAACAGCTGATTTTACAGGCTGCCCTTCAGTAACAGGCGACTCGCCATTCTGCATTGCAATGGCTTCATAGTTCTCTTCTATATCCAAAGCCTTTTTTGTTGCAATCAGGTGCTTGCTTTCCCATATGAAAGGCTGTGGGTTAACTTCCAACCGCTCATCATTCTCTACCGCATAGTGAAAATGTTCGAGACCCGCTTCATGATCAAATGTGCGGATCACCAGTACTTGCGTGTCCGGAAATATGCTGCACAGTCGGTCCCCTACCAATTTATAAATACCCCCGATATTCATTTCCCGAACCAGTCCTTCCTGAACACTATTAATGATACCTAATTCAGCAGTACGTTGCTCTGTTTCTTTTAGCAGGCGATTTGTTTCATCAAACAGTCTCGCATTTTCCAGCGCCACACTCATACTATTGGCCAAAGTGGTAATAAGGCTTACGTCAGAATTGGAAAATGCATTTTCATGATCGAGATTTTGCAAACTCACTACACCCTTAACATCACCTCCTGCAATCATCGGCACATATATCTGTGACTTCGGGACTTCCCCGATCAATATCTCATTGCCATAATCACGCATGGCCTGCTCCACGTTGTTATTGTGAACCAACAGTTCACCGGTTTCAATGACATGTTTTCTGAATCCTTTGGGTTCCCTTGCTTTCACCAATGTCCTGTCACCTTTTTCATAGGAATATTTATCCTCGATGAGGTTCTTGCTTCGATCATAGGTGACAATATCAACAACCTGGGATTTAAAGATCTTCCTGATCTTTTCTCCTACCAACTCATAAATGGAATTCATGTCCATTTGCGCCACCAAACCTTCCTGCACGCTATTGATCACCGCCAATTCGGATGTACGTTGTTCAGTTTCCTTTAACAAGCGATTTGTTTCATCAAACAATCTTGCATTTTCCAATGCTACGCTCATACTATTGGCCAGCGTTTCGAGCAACCTTACGTGCGAATCAGCAAATGCATTTTCCTTGTCAATATTTTGCAGTGTTACGTAACTGGTGATCTTATCGCCGATCATCAACGGAACAAATACCGCTGACTTTATCGCTTCCGTACCAGGCACCACATCGGTGCCAAACCACGCGTAGCCTTCTTCCTGTTTATTGATCACAATTTTCTTGCGGGATTGTATCAGGTGAAGTCTAAGCTTACCCAGCGGCCTGGGTGCGGGATAAAAGCGTTGTCCCTTTTCAACTATATATTGGAATTTCTCAGTTCCTTCCTCTGGGTTAAGCGTGGCGATGCCGACAACCTGGGCATCGAAAAGATGACGGATCCGGTCACCCACCATTGTGTAAATAGCATCAATATCCAATTCTTTAGCCAGGCCTTCTTGTACGCTGTTAATCACCGCTAATTCTGCAGTTCGTTGCTCGGTTTCTTTCAGGAGTCGATTCGTTTCATCAAACAGTCGTGCATTTTCCAATGCAACACTCATACTGTTGGCCAATGTCGTCAACAGGTTGACGTCAGAATCAGGGAATGCATTTTCCTGGTCGAGATTTTGCAAGCTGATAACGCCATTGATTTCACCGCTGGCAATAAGAGGAACGAGTACAATTGATTTTGCTCCTTTGCCAACAATGACTGTTTGATCGTACTTCTCTCTTTGCTCATCCAGGTCTTTGTTAATTACCAGTGGCCTTCCTGTATCAAAAACATATTTCCTGAACCCTTTCAGTGGTCTTGGTCCCAATAAAGTGCGATCACCTTTCTCATATGTATAGCGATCTTCAATCAATTGTGTTTTCTTATCGAATGTCACGATATCGATCACCTGTGCATTGAATATGCCTCTCATTTTTTCACCCACCAGCTCATAGATTCCCTGTATGTCGAGTTCTTTGGCCAGGCCTTCCTGCACACTGTTAATCACTGACAATTCAGCGGTCCGTTGTTCGGTTTCTTTTAATAAACGATTGGTCTCATCAAAAAGTCGCGCACTTTCGAGTGCTACACTCATACTATTTGCCAGCGTGGTCAACAGACTCGTATCGCTGCTTGTAAATGCGTGTTCATGATCGAGATTCTGCAGGCTAATGACACCTTTTACTTCGTTGCCTGTGATCATCGGGACATAGACCTGTGACTTGGGGATTTCGCCAATTAAAATCTCATTACCAAACTCACGCATGGCCCTTTCCACCTTTTCGTTATGGAGAAGTAATTGTTTTGTTTCAATAACATGCTTTCTGAATCCTTTTACTTCGCGCGGACCAAGCATTGTCCGGTCTCCTTTTTCATAAGCATACCTGTCTTCAATAAGATTGGCCTTAGGATCGTAAATAACAATATCTATAACCTGCGCATCAAAAATTTCTCTTATTTTCTCGCCCACCAGCTCATAAATTCCCTGCATATCCATTTTTGCTACCAGGCTTTCCTGCACGCTGTTGATTACTGCCAGCTCAGCATTGCGTTGTTCCGTTTCTCTTAGCAAGCGATTTGTTTCATCAAAACGCCGGGCACTTTCCAATGCTACGCTCATGCTATTGGCTAATGTGGTCAGGAGGCTAACATCATTTTCAGAGAAAGCATGTTCCTTATCGAGGTTCTGCAAACTGATCATGCCCCTCACTTCATTTCGGGAAATCAGGGGAACAAAGACAGCAGACTTCGGTTGTTCGCCACGAATTACACTGCTGCTGTGCTGTTGTGCTTTTTGCGCAAGATCATCATTGATCAGTAATAGCTGACCCGTGTCAATTACGATTCTCCGGAAACCTGCAGGCTTCCACTTTCCTACTAAAGTCCTGTCCCCTTTTTCATATGCATACCGGTCTTCGATCAAATCAGTTTTTGAATCGTAGGTTACAATGTCAACGACTTGCGCACTAAATATTTCTCTGATTTTTTCCCCGACTAATTCATAGATGCCCTGGATCTCTATTTCTTTCGCCAATCCATCCTGCACACTATTTATCACCGACAATTCAGCCGTTCTTTGTTCGGTTTCTTTTAATAAACGATTGGTTTCATCGAAGAGTCTTGCATTCTCCAAAGCGACGCTTGTACTGTTTGCCAGGGTGCTTAACAACCTGACATCTGAAAATGAAAAGGCGTTTTCTTCATCAATGTTCTGAAGACTTATATAACCAGTTACTTTATCACCCACTTTCATTGGCATGAATAAAAGTGACTTTGGCTCCTCTGTTCCCGGAACAACCCTCATTCCAAATTCTGCAGCAGCTTTGGGAAAGTCCTCATTGATTAAAATGTTCTGACCTGTTTCAATCAGATGTTGTCTCACTTTGTCAAAAGGCCGGGGCTTAGGATCAGATATTTGCCCTTTTTCAAAATGATAATTAAAATGTTCCAGTCGTTTTTCATGGTCGAAAGCTGCGATAATGACTGCCTGCGCCCTGAAAAGTTTCTGAATCCTGTCGCCAACAAGCTTATAGATCCCATGGATATCCAGCTCGCGGGCAAGTCCTTCCTGGACACTATTAATTACAGCTAGTTCAGCCTTACCTTGTTCAGTTTCTTTTAATAAACGATTTGTTTCATCAAAGAGCCTTGCATTTTCCAGCGCGACACTCATGCTGTTGGCTAATGTTTCCAGCAGGCGAACATCTGAATCGGAGAAGGCATTTTCTTTATCCACGTTTTGCAAGCTTACATAGCTGGTAACTTTATTGCCGACAATCAGTGGAACGTATAACAAAGACTGGGGCATGTCAGTACCCTTGACCACTTTAAGGCCGAAATCTTCAAACGCTTTCTCTATATTATTATTGATCAGAATTTTTTGTTTTGTCATGATAAGCTGGTAGCGCAGCTTATCATATGGGCGAGGATCAGGATAATAACGCTCGCCCTTTTCAATTAAATAATTGAATTTTTCTTTGCCGGTATCATGATCAAATGTGGCGATGATAACTGCTTGTGCATCGAATACATCGCGGATCTTATTGCCCACCAATTCGTAGATAGCTTTCATATCCAACTCACGGGCTAAACCTTCCTGCACACTATTAATGACTGCTAGTTCAGCTGTTCGCTGTTCAGTTTCTTTGAGGAGTCTCGTTGTTTCATCGAACAGCCGCGCATTTTCCAATGCAACACTCATACTATTCGCTAGTGTCTCCAATAGACGAACATCCGATTCACTAAATGCATTTTCGATTTCACTATTTTGCAAACTGATATAGCTGTTTACTCTATCACCAATGATCATTGGAACGTACACCGCCGATTTGGTTTGTTTGGTACCCTGGACAGTTCTTAAACCAAATTTTGCATAAGCCTCTTCATAATTTGTATTAATAACAATCCTTTGCCTGGAAACTATAAGATGTTGCCTTAATTTGTCGTAAGGACGCGGAGGCAAATAGAATCTTTGCCCATCTTCAACTGCATATTTAAAATGCTCAGTAGCGCTCTCGTGGTCAAAGGTGGAAATGATAATTCCTTGAGCATTGAATAACTCGCGGATCCTATTACCAACCATATCATAGATGGCCTGCATATCCAACTCTTTCGCTAATCCTTCCTGCACACTATTGATCACGCCCAATTCTGCTTTTTGCTGCTCTGTTTCTTTTAACAGCCGCGTAGTTTCATCAAAGAGCCTTGCATTTTCCAACGCGACACCCATACTATTCGCGAGTGTCTCCAGCAGTCTCACATCCGAATCACTGAAAGCATTTTCCTTGTCGATATTTTGTAAACTTATATAGCCGGTGACTCGTTCGCCAATAACCAATGGAACATATACCGCGGATTTTGGCAGCTCGGTACCCGGAATTTTCTTTACTCCGAACGTTGAGGCCACCTCTTCAAAATTCTTATTGACCAAAATCTTTTCCCTTGTCGCAATAAGATGTTTCCTTAAAATATTCAGTGGCTTTGGCGCGGGATAATAGCGTTCCCCTTTTTCAATCAGGTAATGGATATGCTCCATTTCCGTTTTGTGATCGAAAGTGGCAATGCCTACTGCCTGCGCATCAAAAAGGTCGCGAATTCGATTACCGACAAGATCATAAATGGTCTGTATATCTAATTCTTTGGCCAGCGCCTCCTGGACGCTATTGATCACAGCTAGTTCGGCCGTTCTCTGTTCTGTTTCTTTTAGTAAACGAGCATTCTCCAGTGCATTGCTCATGCTATTCGCCAGCGTTTCAAGCAAACGAACATCGGAATCCGTGAATGCGTTTTCCTTATCTACGTTCTGAAGGCTTACATAACCAGTTACATTATCATCGATGAGGAGTGGGACATACAAAGCAGATTTCGGGAAGTCTGAGCCGGGAAGGACCCTCATTCCAAATTGGCGATACGCTTCTTCAAAATTTTCATTGATGAGTATCTTTTGTTTCGTATCGATAAGACTTTGTCTCAGCTTATCAAACTCCCGGGGTTTCAGATGAAATCGTTCACCCTTTTCAATAGCGTAGCCAAAATGCTCGATGCCGCCTTCCAGATCAAACGTTGCTATGATAACCCCCTGCGCGTCAAAAGTATCCCGGATGCGATCTCCTACAAGATCATAGATCGCCTGCATATCCAGTTTTCGGGCAAGGCCTTCCTGCACACTATTAATGACAGCCAGTTCTTCGTTTCGCTGGCTGAGTTCAGCAGTCAATTGGTCTATGCTCTTTCGAAGGTCTTCACTTACCTCTTTGTCATCTATCATAGCAGCTACTCTTTAATAATGGTGGTTCAGAAATGATTGACTGGGAAAATCTTGTATAGGGTAAATATAGTACTCTTTGCCGAAGTTGACAGCGGCGCTTTATTTGATTTTTGTCGAAAAATTGAGCAAATCCCAGGTTGGACTTTTTCGCCTCTCAGAGAGATCGTTGCTAAGAATAAATGGCCTCACTCTAAGGCTATCGAGCTATTTGGTTTCGATGATCGGATCTTAAATCCATTATCCTTTGCGAATATCTGCTGGGCCTTCTGCATTTCAGCGATCATCTTATCTTCATTGTTGATGATCATTGACATAATCTGCAACTGGATCTGCCTTCCTTCGGGCGAGTTTTGCAATGCGTAATTCTTGTAACTCGTATAAATACTTTTCATATAATCAAAATAATGCAGCGCAGCTTTTTTGAAATTTTCTCCCTGTTTTACATCAGGCACGGGTTTCTTTGCAATTTCCTTAATGATCGTATCGATCTTTATTTCCATTCTGCTGCTAACACTGGCAATGCTATCGTATTCGTAAGAAGCAAAATAGCTTTTTAACAATGGGGCAGCCTGATCCATACTTTTTCCCAGGTTTTTTTGCTTGTTCACGATCATGTCATTGTAGTCCTTGGCAAGTTTCGACTTGCACCCTACTGCCAAAAAGCACATGGCAGCAATCGTAACAATCGTTTTGCATTTCATAAACTAAGCTTTTATTCAGTGTCCAAACTCCCCGGGTTCTTTAAAACGGATCCATTAGGGTAAAAACAAAAAGCCTGCCTGTTCGGGTTAAACCGGCATTCGGGATTTTTGCAAGGGATATATTAAGGAAATGGGCAAGTATTTCTCACAGTAGGTCAGCTCAGTTAATTGAACTCATTTATTCAATTTGTTTTCCGGGAGGAGGGACCAGGATTTGCGGCCTGATCTGACCGCAAAATACCACCTTTTATTTTAATTGGAAGGGCCCGTTTTTGAATTGCTTGTTATGCTTTCCTCCTAAAGATGCTATTGGTTTTGCGACAGAAAACAGTTTTTAAACGATATAATGCTGTAACCTAAGGTGATGTGGCAATTTTTTTTACGTAGTTTAAAGGTTGAAACCAGAGCCAGGCTTCTTATGGAACTTTATATCGGTACAACGAAAATATTGCTACCCGGCAGGAACTTCTATTTATCGACCTTATTACTACTTCGTTTTCTAAACCTCTCCGGACAGGAAACCAACAGCCGGGCTTCGGGAAGAGTTTATTCAGAATACAAGGAGAACATTGACGGAGCTACAGTTGCTCTTATTCATGAGCCTACACAAAACACATATGCGTCCATTACCCGTGCAGACGGCTTTTTTTCATTTTTCAATCTAAAGCCCGGAGGCCCCTATACTGTCGTGATCACGTCGGTTGGCTACGATACGCTGAAAACGACCAACCTTTACATTCACTTAACAGATGGAAATTTTCTTCTTGACAGCAGGGAAATCACAGAGTTTACACTTCGGAAAAAAGTTACTTCCCTTGAAGAAGTAAAAGTAATCGGGCGAAACAACTTCGGAGGCAAAACCGGCATTGAGACCATCATTACCAACACAACATTAAAGACGATGCCTACGATAAGTCGCAGCATCCACGATTTTGTTCGGTTGGTGCCGCAGGCAAAAGTTACTGGAGACGGTGTCATGTCGCTGGCGGGTCAAAACAATCGTTTTAACGCTTTTTACAT
>DASYSW010000224.1:0-14669 GCA_036002905.1 Chitinophagaceae bacterium | reverse complement strand
AAAGTCTACCCGCTCCTACTGAAGAAAACAGGGATTATATTCAGGATCTGGCAAACACGATTGAAGTTGCTGAGAGTGAACGGGAGCATTGGAATATATGGTTTAAAAAATGGATTGTGGCGGTGGTTGCTTGCGGCATAGACGACGCTGCTGTTAACCAAACTACCCTGGTTTTGGTTGGACCACAGGGGGCCGGAAAGACCAGTTGGCTACTGAAACTTGTCCCCCCTCGTCTTTCGAAATATTGTTTCACAGGTACTATAAATCCGGGAAACAAGGATTCCGAAATACAGTTGGCCGAAAATCTATTGATCAACCTGGACGAACTGGCCAACCTGGGGCATAAAAATCTTAATTCATTGAAAGAAATCATCACTAAATCCTTCGTCAAAATCCGCAGACCCTATGCAACCTATGTGGAACAGATGCCCAGACGGGTCTCCTTTATGGGTTCGGTCAATGATTCGGAATTTCTCAAAGACGAAACCGGCAATCGAAGATTTCTGTGTTTTGAAGCCTTGTCAATAGACTTCCGCCACTCCATCAATCTAGATCTGGTCTATGCTCAAGCGCTAGGGCTGTATAATGGTGGTTTTAGATATTGGTTTCAAGATGAAGAAATAGATGAAATAAATCGCCATAACGAAAAGTACAAATCGATCTCTCTGGAGCAAGAAGTCCTTGAGAGTTTGTTTGAACCCTGTTTTGGAAGTACTGAACCCGAGTTTAGATTTCAAACCGGCGAGCTTTTAAATTACATTTTTACCCATTCTGTGATCGGACAGAAACTTTCTGCACGAGGTCTAGGTATAGCACTTAAACGTATGAATTGGAGTAAGAAGAAGGTCAACGGCATTCGCTATTGGCTACTAAAAAGAAAGCAGGTTGAACAGGGTGAACAGCTACAAGCAGCATAAACTATCTTTTATATCAATTTCGAAAGGTGGTGGCCTTGTCACTACCTTTTTTTAATTTTATAGAAACCTTGAGAAATGACCGAAAAAAAACCTACTAACCTTTTTTATTTTTATGAAGAACTAATCACACAAGGCGTCACCGAAATATCTAACGAATTCTCCGGGCAAAGTGAGACTATTTATTTTGGCACTGGAGAAAATAAAAAAGAAGAAAAAGTGATCTTTATTGGGTTAACTCCATATAGCTTTGTTCCGTACTTAAAGCATATTTCAAAAAGTGCAAGTAGAAATGTCATGTTAAAGGAGGAATCAATTTTAGCAGAAAGTTCCCCTGGCAATTTAAAAGTCCACTTAGCGAAATATTATAGCAACTTGGATTATTATATTGCTCATTTAAAAAAACTACCTGTTTCAGATAAATACCCTTTTTTTAAAGATGATTTGGAAAATATCAAATCGGATTCATTAGAAAAATTCAGATACTTAGATCCGGTAGATTCAATGCCATCTGAAATTAAAATAGAGTCAGGAAAACCAGATAAGGAAACAGCAACCTATAAAATCAAGTGGAAGGCAAATATTAATGTGCTTTCTACCCTTTTTTTTGATTTGCTGAACGGACAAGACAAAAATCCCGCCATAATAGAAGCAGGAAGTGCGAAAGTGATTCAAGATTTTTTAATTGATAATTTTATTGATGCTAAAGGAAAGCCTTTGAGTAAATCTTCGATTGAGACCCACTTTTCGACTGAGAAAAGAGGGAAAAGAGCAAAAAAAGGAGACCGGATAGAAATTACCAATGTGAAACTGAAATAGAGCTCTTAATTGGTTTCCTGGTCTTTCCGTTTGACACAACCCAGCCTTCCCCTCCACGGAGTCTTCCATTGACCGGATATTCAGATAGAGCCCCTGGATAATCTCGTTTGCTTGAAAAACTAATTGGAAAGGTCAGGACGGGTTTATTACATGAACCGTTCTGCTCAAGATGCTAAGGCTCCACGTCCCCTCATTATCAGCCCTGATCTAAAAAAGGATACATTTTAGCTGGTAACTACTCATATCGTGAGGAAATCATGTTTTGTACCCTATCATTGTGGAGGTACTAGTTGACGCTGGATAAGTCAGAGCTAGTTTGAGATGATTCCTATAGCTGGCATATCACGTGTATAATTCCTATAATGCCAGTTGCCTATAATCTTCAATTTTATTAAGCCGCATGCATGCTGCGACAAGGCTAAAATTGGTAAAAAACCCGAAATATGTAGTTTGCGATGGAAAAACCGTTAAAAAAGTAAAAAATCGGGTCAAATATAGGAAAAATTATTCATAATACCAAGTATATCAATCATTTACGAAAAATAAACCTTCACTAATTTGATGAAGGTTTTTAACTAATTTGGTGAACATTTTGTACGAATTACACCATTTTAGTTATACTTTATAACGTACACCGTTAACGCCTACACCCGGTAACACTTTTTTAGTGAATATTGAAACTACCCTGAATTACATAAACTAACTCATATAATATAGCTTAATAAAACTAGCCAATAATTGATTTGTTCATTTAGCCAAGACTCATGAACATTGACTGACCTAGGGATCTTTCATATCGCCTTGCGGCATGAAAATAACTACCTCAAAGCTCTGTATTTTTTCTTGGGTGGTTGGATGGCTATCATATCGAAGTCGAATAAATCTTCCATGGCCAGATTGCCTTAGAATACTAAAAAAATGGAATATTGAAAACAGAATACGTAGGATGTTTGATGACCGGGCTCCAAAAACTGCAAATCAAAATTACATCTCTATCCATTTAAAAAATGGAAAACCACAATTTTGCCCATCGAAAACAGACGTTATAAGAATGGATCAGAACGCAATCTGCGATCCATTTTAACTAGTTTGAAATTAAAGTTAATATATAATATATTTTGTCACCCGATGATTTTGCTTTTAAATTGAATCTTGCGTTACTGGGCGTGTAAACCATATATTTCAAACTATCGGGGTAATCAAAAATAACTTGCCCGTCTATAACATCCTCCGGATCCGATCTATTGTTTTCATAGTGAACTATCTTTTTCCCCTTTGTAAATATGATAGGCCTCGTAAAGTCTTTATAGAATTTTGAATAGTCGATGTCTATTATCTTATTTATTGTTTGAAAAGATTCGGTCGGTTCAAAAACATACATTTTATCCCAACTAAAATCAGTCAACTGTGAAATTGTTATTACGCAATTTGAGTTTGTAGGACAATCCCGTCCCTTAATCCCTATTTGGTTTTCGATATTTTTCCTGCATCCAAATAAAAATAATAGTAGAAATGATATTAATATTAACTTATTCTGGATCATACCCTATTTATAAAAAATTCAATCAAACATTCCACTAGTGGCAATCTTCATTACACTTTTTGCGCGGTCTTCTTGTATCGCTTGTATTCTAGCTTGACCCTCGGCATTAAATCCATCGCTATTTAATCCCTGTAAATTTTTTAATGCAGAATTATACTTCTTATCATTCAATTTGGACCTATTTATAGTTACTGATCCATCTTTGTTTACAGTCGCAGTAAACAACCCATTATCATGAAACATATTTAAAGCCAAACCAGCTAATTTTGACATTGATGCTCCTTTATTTTCCGAGCCAATTTGTCTGCCTATTTGATTATTTAGTAAATCGATCGTTTGATCTGCTAAAACTAAGGCATCTTTCCCCGAAAATGAAGTTTGAGAGAGATTTGCTAAAGGATTATCCTCATGGGCATTACCAACTTGATTAGCTATTTCAGAACCAAATTTGCTAGTAATAGTAGCTTGCCAAGTTACATGTCTTAGCGCATTTACCTCAGTACCTTTATTCCCCATTGATTTTTCATTTGAAAGCCCACTATTTAAAGCAAAACGAGTAGCGTCAGTTGAAATATTAGTGCTATTGCTTTGAAGATCCGACATTCCAATTGATGTCGCTATACCAGGATGTCGCATGAAAAAACCAGCCTCTCGGATATTTTTGCCTGCTTGATAATCATTGCCATAGTCGTCACCAGGATCATCTACTCCTTCAACCTCCATACCATCCGGATCAATAAACCTTATTGGATTATCATTGGCGTAGACATAAGGGGACCATCTTCTTCCTTTCTCAGCCATTGGATCACTCACCATCCATCTTCCCATTTGCGGGTCATACATCCTCGCGCCGTAGTCTTCCCAATCCAGACCGCTGCTATCCAAGAATTCTTTGCTCTGCATTTCCTTACCGTTAAACTTCAGCCGGTTTTCGTTGTAATTGAATTTTATCGCCTTTGTGGAGAGCGCCGGATTTTCCATTCCAAAAGCGTAATAGTTCTTCTGTTCTATTAGCGGTCCGTGTTTTAAGTTGATGACCAGGTTATCGAAATAAACGCTCTGGTTGCTTTCATTACTAAGGTAAATATAAATCCAGCCATTGCGACGGATGACCATATTGGTAGGACCCACCATTTGTTTGGCCGTATCCCCGGTATTGATGGTCGGCATCTGAAGTGCCCCTACATGGTTCGGACTAGAAGTAGCGGCGTTAAAATCTTCTCCTACCACCATCCAGTTCAGAAAAGCTTTCGGACGGGTCGGAGCATAGGATGTGCTATCTAATTTAATAAGATTTGTGATATCCGTTCCGAGTAAAGGATCTGAGAAGCTAGACGGGATTGCGCCAGCTTTACTACCTCCTAAAGACCCGACACCTGCAGTCAGTAGAGGAATTAACTCAGTTGCTATGGCGGGAACCCCGGTCGCTGCTGGCTGAACAGCACCTTTGTACCAACCCCAGGTACTGATACTTATCGTGTCTCCGGTCATGACCTTCAAGATAATGCTGGGGCCAACCCGTTTGTTACCAGAAATAGTGACATTGCCGTGTAATTTGGAAACCATCTTGTTACTTACGTCGTTGGTGAAACCCGTTGGCTTGGCGGTATCGGTCGAACTGATGTTATTAAACAGTGCATTTTCTTTTGTTGCTGCTGCGGTTTCCATGGTAGCAGCGTAAATATCGGTCTGCTGTTCGGTGGTCAGAACGCTACGTACACTGCCCAGATGGTCTTTCAGATAATAATCATAGATGTATTTCAGGTTGGCCATGGAAATAGCCTGTGTCGTATCAATTCTTACAGGTCTTAACCTGCCTTCCGGATGGGAGATGAATTCCAGGGTATCGGGAGCACCAGAAGCAGCGCTTCGGTAAACGTAGTCCCCAGCATAGTAATAATTTGTCGTTTTATTGGGGGTAGTTTCAAAAACGGTCTTCTGCAGTTTATTTCCAGCGGCATCATAAGTAAAAGTAATAGTACCCTTTGTTGTTGTAACAACATTTGGAAGATTAAGATAATTATACGTTATGGTGGATATATTTTTATTGTAATCCTTGGTCATATTTCCATTGCCATCGTAAGTATAGTCATAACCAGACCCATTGTCTTTATCCTGGAATCCTACGGGGATATTCACACCACCAACGTCATCCACCTTTCCCAACTGGTTACCCTTGTAATTTTTGTATTGTAACTGATCAATTTTATTGTAATCGCCGAAATAACGGGTCATGAGTAGTAGATTTCCGTTGCGGTCATATGTGATATCGGATTCATTGTACCGCTTCTGAAGACTCCAGGTTAATCCATAGCCGTTGTTATATTGAAATCCAAAGGTTGATGCCGTCATCCGGTTGGCCTGATCGTACTGGTAATTATATCCCTGGAAAGTTTCATCATAGCCGTTTTTCCATAGGTTTTCCGCAATATTACCGTTGTATTGAACCCCCGCCTGGTCCATCATTTTCGTGTTGTAATGAAGCTCCATGCTAAAGAGGTCAGCTTCTTCATACCCGGTTTCTGTGGTAATCGGGCGATTGATTCCATTCAGCCAGCCTCTTATATTATAATAATAATCCAATTTTTGCAAAGCATTCGGATGGGAAGGAGACTGATGAATTTTTTTATTTAATAATTGTCCAAGTTCATTATAAGCGGTTTGATTGATGGTTACTACTTCCTGGCTGGCCGTTTTATGGGTAACCGTCAGTAGCCTATCCATATGATCGTAGGTGTAAACCTGCTGGGTCACGATTGCTGTTGTGTAAAACCGGCTGGTATGAATATGGTAGTCACTTGTAACCTTTCCATCAAAGGACAGAATTTTCGTGACCCGGTCCTTACCACCTGCAGCATTATCTGCTGTAACTTGAATTACTCGATATTTATCATCATAGTAAGTAACTGCCCGATAAAAATTGCTTGTACCTAATACCCTTACCTGAGTCGCAACAACCTGTCCGCTTAAAAAGGTATTCTGGCTGGCAATACTATATTCATTTACAAATGAGTACCCCAAGCTCCAGGAAGGTAGATTGGCGTAAGAATCATAGTGGGTTATTGTATAAATGGTAAGGGTATAAGATCCTGATGACGGAAAACAACCTGTAAGGGTATACCCTTCAGTGGCACTTGTGCTAACTGTTTCAAACCTACCAGATGCGGTCATGACGCTTGAGCGAACCAAATCGAGCGTTCGGGCATCATTTATCTGCCCGGTCATTATGGGTCTGTTCAGTGCATCGTACTTGGTAAATATAAAGTTATGTGCCGCCCTTAAATTACTGTCCTGAGTAAGAACAACCCGATCCCATTGATCATAAAACATCAAGACACTATCGGCTCCCGGAACCTTTTTCATAACCATTCTTCCCCTTTCGTCATAGCGGTATAGAAACATCCAGTATTTAATAAAATTGGCAGGGAACACCCAGGAGGCGGCTTGCAGGGTTGCAGTGCCTTCGGGTTGAATCACGGCACGGAGCATTTCCAGATTGTCATATAAATAATAAGTTTGGAGTGAATCTCCAGCTATCATGACCCTTTTTAAGATGACATGGCCGGATTCATCGGTGAATTCCTTCACCGACTGCTGCTGTTCATCTGTTGAAATTTTTAAAGTCAGTAATCCGGTTGGATAATATCCAGGCGATGTTATGTTTCCAGTCGAATCAACATTAAATATTCTGACATTGTCCTGAACCTTGTTACTCAAATATTGAAACTGGGTGACGTGTGCAGATGGGTCATAAGGATTTCCAGTTGTGGGTTGCCAGGTGGCTCCGGGAGAGCCTTGGGCTAGAATCCTGTTTAAGGGTGAAGACTCAAGCACTGATAGGCTATAAGGACTATTGTCAACGTCTACATTTGGCTGAACACCCTGGTAGAAGTACCCCTGATCAATATTCCACCTGTCTTTAAATCCACCGTAGGTAGTCGAAATTTGGTCGGCATAGGGGAGATATTTCTTTACTTCCCTTCCATAGGAATCGTATTCGATCCCGATAACGATATCTTTTTGACTTGCGCTACCTTTGACCACAATATTCTGAACAGGCCTTCCCAAACCATCAATATAAGAAATGGTCTGACTTTTACCCTGAGTAGAAATTGTAAGCGCGTTTACAGCCGTTTCGGTCGTAACACCAGCTTGCTTAACTGTATTCGCTAAAATATAATTTTGATTTAGACTCACTTGACCAAATAGATTGACCCTGACAATCAAAAACAAGGCAAATGGAACCAGTTTAAAGTTTCTTCGATTCTCCATTTCGTATTTTTCTTTTGATTGAAATATCTTTTTTTTTTAAAACGGTACACCATCTAAATATATCGTCCATCCCATGGCCTTTAAGGTATTGAATCCTGAATCACTCCCTGTTGATCTGACGCCGCCACCACCCCAAATAGCTAATGTGCCATTTGTAACCTTTTTTCCTGCACCAGCTGCTATTTGATTGATAATATTGTCGATCACATTTGTTGGTATGGGAACCAGAGGGTTATTTGTTGAATTGTATGAATGGTGAAGATTGCCTGCTGTAATAGATACTGCATTTAAATTAACTAGGGAAGTGAGATCTTCTCGGTTCCAATGATCATCACTTATGGCTAACCTTTTTAGATTAATGAAATATGTATTCCAATTTGATTTGAGTTTACTAATCTTAAATGTAGTGTCTTCGTAGCCCTCTCGATAGTACCCTTGACTATTTGTGACAATAGCCTGAAGATTTTTATTATTTGCCAAAAAATCCTGAGTGAGGCTAATGTTCATACAAGGATTCATATTATCTCCCGTGTGCATTTCAAACCACGTTATGCCATTTATTTTACTCCAGTTGGTTATTCCTGCGACAGTGGAAGCACCTAGTTGTTGATATGTATCAAATGTGAGTGCTGTCATATTTTGAGGGAAATTGCCACGTAGGTATCTTAGCTGAGTAAGAGAAGTGCCGGGATTTGCACTATTATCCAAAGTCATAGACTCACCTCCATCATTGTGATAAAATGTCAGAGTTTTATTGGTGTTATCAGGATAGGTATGAATCCAATAGTAGAAAGGATAACCATTCCAGCTTATAAACCGGAAAAAAATAGTATTTGAAGCCCGCAAGACGTTAGAGTCAGCATCTGACTTACCTAAGAACATTCCCGAATTATCTCCATAGTCAACATATACTCCGTTAATATTTCTTACGCCTTCTATTTGTGTATATGGTAAATCATATTGAAAAAACCTCAATCCCAATACAAATCCAGGCGAAGATTGCCCAGAATTCAATGTCAAAATAAAATGCATTGAATCTGATCCGGGTGTTAGTGTCCCAATAAGGTGATTTGCCGGGTCAATATTCCAAAGGCTATCATATTGAAACTGATTTTTTGCATTACCCAACAATTTATTTCCAACCGAAAACACACCCACCGGATAGCTGATTGTTGGCGACCCGCTATAAGTTTTCATGCTTATGCTGCAGGTAGTACAACCTTTCGCGTAATTATATTGTATGTTTTTTACAATATTTCCCAGGTAGTCCTTGACATTTCGCAGCCGCTGCAAACTATCATATTCATAAAAGATAATTTCGCTATTTGGATCATTTTCTGTTGTCGCGCCCGTTAGAGGCTGGTATGTATAACTGGTCATCAAAGATCCCTTTGGATAGAGTCTTAGTTCATCAATATCGCCTGATCCGGAAATAGATAGCGTAGTAGCTGTTGCAGTAACTGCATTCTCTTTGTAAGTCCATGAACCTGAAGTTCTACCGGTTGTCGTGGTAACCGTGCCTCCAGTGATGGAAAATGTCGCTGATTTGCTCCAGAAACTGATTACATAAACCTTTCCGGTGGTCAAGCCTGATTTACTAATAGCCCCTTGCGATAAATTATATGACTTTTTACCGGTAAGAAAATTTACTGTATCTCGTATGGTTGAAGTAAATGTCCATCCCCCTTTTCCATCTGCTTCAAATGAAGTAAATGCAATATCCGCGGTAGTCGCATTTTTTACCTGGGCTATCGGGTAAGAGCCTCCATAGTCCCAAACAAAAGAATTCGGTGATTGATCTATCGGGGTGAATTGCTGTATATTATTACTTGGGTCGTAGCTATCGAAACTAATCACTTGTCTATACCGGGAGTCCTGCGACAGTGTATTGCCGGTAAATGAAAAAGCCTGAAGATTAGAGATTGGTCCTGGCAGGTCCAATTTGAATTGCTTGTCTAATCCTATAGAGTTGGAACCAAGAGTTTTATACCTGCTTACCGTAGCCGATGAAATTTTTCCACCCGTCGTTGAGCCGTTATAGTACAAGCTGTCTCTTTTTTCTATCACAGAGCTCACCATATTTCGGCCGATAAGGCTGTCAATAATGGTATTACCGGTCCATGTATTTGCGCCTACCAGATAATCTTGCGGGTATTTTAGAAAAGAAACATGCTGATTATTTTTACTGTCTGTTGTTATACTTCTCGTCAATTGGTAATGCGCCGTATTATCGTAGTAATTTTTCTGTACTGTCTTGATCCATTTGGTCGTGTCATTTTGATCATAAATGTAACTAGTGACTGAATCCGTCAAGACTCGCTCAGACTTAAAGGAAGGATAAAAACACGCAATTACCTCTTTTAAATACGCAGGTCCTACAGTGCACGCATTAGGGCTACTAAACCTGGTTGTATATTGATACTTTGGTGAAAAATAAACAGACCTGTTGGTTGTGTGGTAATCATTGATAGTCGCGCTTACTTTTCTAAAGTAACTGCCCGCATTTGCAAAATCAGTTTTGGTTAGAAGCGAACCATTCAAATTATTGCCCATGTTCATCATTCCCGGAAAACCATATCCATGGTAGGTAACTGAACTGTCTGGTGAATTGAGATAAGTATAAACCGTTTTGCCAATATTCTGACCACTCGAGGGGTCTTCCGTATATTCCGTGACCTGACTATAACCAACGCTATTGCCTTGTGATACACTAGTAAGGGAAGTAACACTGCTTCCAAAAATCGTCAATTGATCACAAATGTCTCCGTCAGCGAAGCTTGGATTAACAATCTTCGAATACCTGACGTAGGAGGGATGCGCCATTAACTTCCCATAACTGTATGTTTCGAGTATCCCATCCCCATTGCCGTCATATCCATAATTATATTCATATCTTCTTTTTTTTGCAACTACATTATCTGCGTTGTAATCGGTTATCGATTTTATCCGTAATCCACCCGCTGCAAGAGTGGGATTATTACCATTGGCGACTATTTGCGTTTCATTATACTGAAATCCGACAATTATCTGTGCAAAACTTCCAGGAGGCAAAGCCGCAGAATCTACAAACCCGGTAATGGTATATACTTCAGATGGAGCCGGTTGAATGGCCATATCATAATGTATGGTACATACCTGAGTGCACGTGAGTCCCTGGGTTGTAATGTCTACTATCTGACTATAACTTGGCCCTGTAATTTGAACATACATTTTGCCATATGGAGCAGTCGAATGCAGTGTACTTAAATTGGATCCCCTGAAAGTAATATCCATTGAAAGATTGGTCCCAGGCTGTCCTACTGCTATCATCGGCGTAATATGACTAAAATCTATCGTCCTAACTGTAGTGCCATAATTGTTGATTTGAATTTGTGGCTGCATATTCACAAGAGCAACTTGGGGGAAGTCAACCGGGCTTATCGACGATTTTTGGTAATCATAATCATTGGGTTCATATGCCAAAACGGTTTTTCCACCTGTTGGGTATTTAATCTGTTGTAAAGAAAACACACTGCTATTTGAAGCATTTGATGAATTGTCCGCTTCACGGTTCGCCCCTGTATAAGTTATGTATTGAGAAGGACTATAAGGTTGATTGATCGGACTATAATAAATACTCTGTGTCGGTATAAACGTATTGTTCAGCGCGTTATTGAAATATCCCCAGTGATCAATATTGTATCCATGTTTTAACGTTGAGGCATTGGCACCAGGAAGATTATAACTAAAGACATAAGGGGCAATGCTCAAAGTCCCGGAAACTTCCTTGATACTGTCCAATCGAAGTCGTTTCTTCTCTAAACTGTCGATAGTGGTTGCCGGTCCATCATAATATGAATAAAATAAATCGTGTTCGTTGACATAAGTTAAAGCCGATGCCACTCTGGAATACAATTTTATATTCTTTAATTTTTTACCTGATCGCAGGTCGGATCGAAGACTATCAAAAGCAAATTGCAATTGCCCGCCTGGAAAATCAATGGTTTGAAGGTATTTATTGGTATAAAAAGTTCCTGCCGAATTGCTGATAGTCAAACCTTGGGTGGCGCTACAGAATGCAGTCCATGTTTCATTATAATCCGGAGCTACATAGGTTGACGTATTGTCTGATCCATATGTAATACTCAAGCTATCTTGTTGTTGCGTAATAATTTTTGTCAAATTCCAGGAACTGATTGCCACGTGACCACCCGTTGCGGGTTGAGTGTACTCCTTTTCTACGAAATAAAATTTATTGCCCTGGTCATCCGTTATTGTGAATGAATTTCCATTGGGTTCAAATTGAACAATGATATTTTCCTGTTTTTGTAAAATCACTTTCCCTGTGCGGGTTATCATAAATTTTCCCGAATGCCCTGGTATATTGTAATTAAAAATATCCGGTTCCAGATCAAAACTCTCAGAACCATCGGCAAAAGCATTATTATAATCCATAACGCCACCTGAAACAGCAACCTGATAACTGCACCAAAAATCAAAAACATACAGGCCATAGTCCGGAACTCCCGATGACTGAGTGGGTTGCGGTGATGTTAAATCCCCAGCCAGTTGCGTAAGGAAAGTTGTAAAGTATTTTTGTCCGTCGAAGTCATCTCCACCAAGAATGGTTCTGGAAATAGATCCCCCCGCAGATAATGCCCATCCCAGTCCGACCCACCCCGATTCTTCTTTTAACCGGATTCCCCCTGTATGATAGTTGAGGTTTATAGGAACCGTTGCACCTTTAAGTTGAATCGTATAAATCGGAACAGTCACATCACTGGTTCCTGTATAAGGGCTTACCGGTACATCAATAAATTTAAGTAAGGTGGATTGATTCGGAGAGGGTGGAATAATCTTTGGAATATAGTTCGTCTGCCCAATAACCTGAGTATGCAGAATTAAACCTAATAAGAACAACAAAATCCTAAATCTGACATTAGATAGATACATGACCGAAAACTCCTTTTTAATTAATATTATATCCAACCCTGAATATGAACGGTTGCGTTTGTGGAACCTGGTAGTAACTCAGGAAATTCCACAGCAACTGCAGCTTCGTTTTTTTCACCATATTGCTTCTGATCGAAACCATTTTCGTTATACCTATCAAACCACTCTTCTGCCAAAGACCTGATACTTCGAGCTGCCTTACAGATATAAACGGATAAGCGTAATTATATTCAAACCCGCCGGTGGCGTAGAGACTACCTATTATTTTAAAATCTCCAAAAGACCGAAATCCGATTCCCTGGTTGGTAATATGGACATGTTGTATGTCCTTACCCCAGCCTACGGTATAAGAAAGGCCGATGCCGATGGTATTTCGTTCATTGATTTTATACCCTGCAGTAAGGGCAAAAGCTGTTTGACTTGGGAAATAGACGTTTGACCTGGTACTTTGTACATCAATACCATAGGTGATGCGTTTAAGAAAGCTCCTGGTATGCTGATCATTACCCTGACCAGGAGGCATAGCGAGCTCAGAACTTCCTCGGTTTAGTTTGTCTCTCAATGATGACAAAGAAGTTTGGGCATCACCGATGCTCTGCTGCGCCGTTTGGGCTCCATTTGGGCCCATCATCTTCATACTCTCTTGCATCAACTTTTGCACCTGATCCTTAGTCTGTAGACCTGATAAGCCCGATGTGGCATAATCGTCGGGTAAATTAAATAGCCCAGCAATAGCGGAATTTTTCTTCATGAACTCCTGGAAAGCAGGCAACTTATTCAGGAGTGATATGGCTTTCTGTTCCGCGTGAGAAGGATCACCCCAAGCCTCTTTCAATTCATTGACCTGTTGGGCGTAATAGGCTGCCTGTTGATTATATTGCTGAAGCCCTGGAAGCTGATAGCTTGATAGCTGTGCTTTTAGGTATTCCTCTCTCTGCTTAATAAACTCCTCCACATTGTCAGCCTTCTTGAATTGATCCTCTAGGGATTTCACTTTCGACATGGCTCCTTTAACTTGGGCAATGTTATTAGTGATCTTATCCGATACCGGGCTATTTTGAAGAAATTTTAATGAAGTGATTGCTGAATCAATTCCCGGGACATACTTGCCACAACTTTTTAATACATTGTCTGCATCCGTGTTTAGATCGTTTTGGAGCTTGCTGTATATGTGCTCTGTCCCCTCGAATATTCTATTTGCCTCATCTGTGTTAATCTTACTAAGTTGCTGTTTAAGGATCAACTCCTGGTTTTTCAACTTATCAAGATATTTATCCGTGCTCTCCTGAATTTTATTCTGATATTCAGCAGAGCGATTACCCATATCCCGTATGTACTTTTCGGAAAGCCTTTGAGAAATTTGATTTTGCAAAGAATCCTGAGCAGGAGTTGCCTGTGCACACAATCTCAAAGGAACAAAGATGACCAGGCATAGAATTCCTGTTACGGCAGAAGGCATGGTTTCTACAGTTCAAGGGTTAAATGAAAATGGGATACAATTATCTCAACGGGTCAACGGAGAAAGAAGGGCGAAAATGAAATCTAACTAAAATATTCTACGGAATAAATTCAGAAATGAATGTATACTAAATTCCACTTCGCAAAATAAAAAACTAGGAATTTTTTTAAAATACCGTAATATAACGGTAACGAATAACGTGTTTTAACCCTTTTTCGTTAAGTGTAATACATGGAAACCCTTAGTAGAAACAAATTATTTTATTTTAAAATATTTCACTGAGCCTTTAACCTACCGCTTAAGGCACTTAACATCGAGATTCATATAGAGTTTTGCAGACGTGCTTTCATTTCCTTCTTAAGAGACAGCTTGCTGGATTTTATTTTGAACCATTAAAAACGACATGGTTGGTAATTAGTTTTAATGTCTATTACCTTAATTTAAAATCATTCATGTAGTATATTTGGAATAAAAAATGCAATCTATATTACTACAATCGATTACAGTCGATGAACTCTTTGATAAGATCCGTACCATCGTCAAAGAGGAACTAAAACAAGGACTACAACAAGATCAATTGCTTACTCGGGAAGGAGCCCTCAAAATGGCAGGGATTAGCAATGTTACTTTCTTAAAAGCCATAAAAGATGGTACAGTTAAGCCGCAGTTGATTAAAAATCGAAAAACGGCTATGTACTTAGAATCCGAAGTTCTGAAGATTGAGAAGCGA
>DASYSW010000223.1:0-7343 GCA_036002905.1 Chitinophagaceae bacterium | reverse complement strand
AAGGAAGGTGATCGAGAAAAAAGCAGTTGCGTTTGCTGTTGGCATCGTTGATAATGACGAGATCGATGTGATAAATATTCTGAATGCATCTTTCAAAGCCATGCATCTTGCATTAGAACAGCTTCAACAGGTACCCGGATTATTATTGATCGATGGCAATCGTTTCAACCGGTACAAGGATATTCCCCATCAATGCATCATACAGGGCGATGAAAAATTTTCGGCTATTGCTGCAGCCAGTATTCTCGCCAAAACTTACAGAGACGATTTTATGCGACAATTGCACGTTGAATTTCCACACTACAGTTGGCATAAAAATAAGGGGTATGCTACCCGGGAACATTGCAGGGCCATTGAAGAACATGGCTTATGCAGGTATCATCGTAAAAGTTTTGATATCAGGTCCGCGCAGTTAGAACTTTTTGACGAAGAGGTCTTGTAGTCATTGAGGTCATTAGGTCATTCCGTCATTAAGCAAGTAACTCACCGGCCACTCACTATTCACCATTCACCGCTCACCATTCAGCACTCACGCCAGTTGTTAAACATTTCTTAGGGCTTAAACTTTAGTCTGCCCGCCTTGTCTCATTTCCAAATCAATTAATTAACGAAAAGAAGTTTACCATGAAAAAAATATTATTCCTGGGTTTGATCCTTACTCTCATTTTCTCGGTTTCTGCGTCGGCGCAGGTAACTGATGGCAAAAGAAGCCACCATCAGAACGAAATGCGATCCTCTCGACACGGTGATTTCAATCGATACGAATCAAGGCGTTCACACCATGACGAGTTTCGTCATAAAATGTCACGCAGAAGGGCTTATCATGACGGCAGAATGTCTCGGTATGAACGAAGGCATCTTTACAAAATGAGGAGACACGAACGTCACGAGTTCCATCGCTTTCGGCACAACAGGTATCATCACGTCATATAATCCTATCAGTATACATACAGCAGGAATGTAGTGGTTGAAGGTTACAGCGTCGTCTTTTCGGGCGGCGCTTTTTATTCCATCCATTCGCCCGCACCCTGCCTTACTAAAACGGGATCTTCTTTTGTGCAATCGATGATGGTGGAAGGAACAGTGCCGCCAATTCCACCGTCTACAACGATGTCCACTTCGTTCATGAAATTTTCGTACATGATCTCAGGATCAGTATAATCCTCTACTGATTCGCCGGGAAGTGAGGCGCTTAACAGGGGATGACCAAGTTCTTTTATGATCGCCCGTACGATGTTATTTCCAGGGATGCGAAGACCGATCGTATCTTTTTTGCTTTGCAGAATCCTTGGCACCTGTTTGCTCGCCGGCAGAATAAAAGTATAGGGGCCTGGCAGGTGTTCTTTAAGCAAACGAAAAGTTTTCCTGGAAAGTTGTTTTGAAAAATCACTGAGGTCACTCAAGTCATAACAAATAAATGAGAGTTGCGCCTTTGGAGGATCGATCTTTTTGATCCGACAAATTTTTTCAATCGCCTTATGTTGGAAAATGTCACAACCCAGGCCATAGATCGTATCCGTAGGGTAAATGATCACCCCTCCTTTTTGAAGAACATCTACAACGGTTTTTATATTGCGGGGTTGCGGATCCTGGGGATGAACTTGTAACAGCATAAAAGACTTAATCCTCCTTACTTCCTTTTTCGCCAACAAACCAATGTTCTTTGTTTTTAAACAAAACATTAAATGTCGTGAGTGACCCGTAAATTCTTGTTACGTATTGCTGAAGGTTGACCTTGTCTTCATCACTGAGTTGTTTGTGGGCATTGATGTTTTGCTCCAGTACCCTCAACCTGTCTCGAAGCATAACGATTTTGTGAAAGAAAACATCAATAGGAATTTCTTTTGACTTTTGTGTCTTATCAGCAGGTTGTAAAAGTATCATTCCATTTCTCCATCGGTCACCTAATGGCACTGTTTCCGATAATCCTCCCCACAACCTCAGGATTTTTAGCAGTGATTTCTCAACCTCGGAATGTGTTTCAATTTCCTCCGTTACGTTCTCAGGGATGATCTCGTCAAGGTGAGGGTCTGTTTTATCGATTTCTTTTATTCCATGGTTAAGGAAGGAGATGAGGTAAGTCGCATATTTGACGCCAACGATTACACCCGGCCCCTGCTGGGTATGCTGAAGACGAGTTCCTATTCCAAGTGTTGTTTGATCTATTTCCATAATTTATTTTTTTGTGAATTCATAAGGATTGTACTCTACAAAGTCCGCAACCTTCACCGTCACTGATGTTACTTTTCCATTCTCTACATGGAACGGGAATACAGCTTTGTTGAATTCAGGATCAGTAAACGTTGCGTAAAATCGGTTTCCTCCCAGTGACTCAAGTTTTGCGTACATATCAGGGTGATGAGAAAATTTCATTTTCAATTCTCCATTTTCTGACACCACACTCATATTCCCATACACATCATTAAAATAATTTCCTTCATAAGCTGATACCGGTAACTCAGTTTTTAAATGCATCGCAACAGAGTCCTTAAGTGTTTTGTCTTTTTTTTCCGCGGTTGCTGATTGCCCTTTATAAGAATTTAAATAGACATTGCTATAGTTGCGATAGGGTTTGCCAAAATATGCATCCATAATATCCCATTTCAAAGCGTCGTAAAACAAATTCTGATCAGTGTTTGTAAAAACAATGATGCCCAGTTTCTCTTCCGGGACCAATGTAACACTGGTCACAAAGCCGTTCACTCCGCCGGTATGCTCAACAATTTTTCTCCCGCAATACTCCTGCAAAAACCATCCAAGTCCATATAATGCAAAATGACCTTCATTGAAAAGCACTCCCCCGTTTCCCAAAATTGAATGGGGAAGTCTTGTCTGTGCGATGGCAGAAGTGGGAACAACCATTTGGTCCTTGTATTTGCCACTATTCAATTGCATCATTACCCAGTGGCTCATGTCATTTACCGATGAACTTATGCTGCCCGCAGGTGCCAGGTTATCTATTTGACAAAAAGGAATTTTTACCAACTTTCCTTCTGCCTTTGTATACGGAGAACATTTGTTGGCGGCATTTGGGAAATCCTTGCTTAATGCAAGCGTGTTTTTCATTTCGAGCGGATCAAATATTCTTGATTTTATAAAATCCTCCCATTGCATGCCCGTAGCTTTCGGGATAATTTCCCCGGCGGTTAAAAATGCAGCATTTGTATATCCCCATGTTGTTCTGAAAGGGTAGACAGCTTTGATGTGACTCATCTTTTCGATCACTTCTTTTCTTGTAAGATTGGACGTCCAGTAAGTAAAATCTCCCTGGAAAGTTCTGAAACCAATCCGGTGACAAAGCAGATCTCGAATGATGGCTTGTTCACCAGCCGCCTTGTTATCCAGCTTGAATTCAGGGATCCATTTTGTCACATTATCATCCAACGATAATTTTTTGTCAACATCAAGCATAGCCAGCGCGGTGGCTGTAAATGCTTTTGTATTACTCCCGATCATAAATAAGGTATTCTCATCCACTTTTTCTCTTGTGTCATAATCTTTTACCCCGTACCCTTTCATGACCACCACGTTCCCGTTTTTAATTATACAAACAGCTATCCCCGGGATTTGCCAGTTATTCAGCGCCCTGGTCACATAAATATCTAAACTGTCTTTTACAAACGACGGGATCCCTGGCAGGGTATCGGTCTGTGAAAAAGCGTTCAACGAGACTATCATTAGCAACGCAAGAAGAGTTTTTTTCATAAAAATCATTTGATCGGTGCAATCAGCGGTTCTATTTTTCAGCGTGAATTTTTTCATGCCTTTTTCGGATTTGTTTTTTAAGGATACGGATAGCAACCGGTATCAACATCGGAACATACACAGCAAAAAGTACATTGGCAAAATAAGCAACCGGGAGCATCAGTAAAAACATAAAAGGAACAACCAGTGATCGGGCATAAGCCAATTTCACTACCAGAGGGTCTATTGGCGGTTCGGCCAATTTATTTTTTTCATCCCCGATGCGGCGCCACATGAAATAATTAACAAAACCAACACCGCAAAAATTCAGCACATAAAAGGTCATAGGGACTTTCAATTGCTTTTCAAAAAGCTCGCTACCGGCAAATTCACCATAGAAGCCTGTACTAAATGGCATTAGCGCCACAAAAAAAAGAAAAAGAAGATTGAGGAACAAAAGCTTCCTGTCATAACTCGTTACAAACCCAAACATGCGATGATGAATGGACCAATAAAGACCGATCAGGCAAAAGCTGATGAGATACCCCACGAATTTCGGTACCAGTCCGCTTAACGCATGCAGCAAGGTTTTATCTGAAAGATCCCCGTGTTCTTTCAAAAATTCTTTATCCGGGATCTTAATTTCAATCACCAATAAAGTAATCGCAATGGCGAATACGGCATCGCTGAACAGGATCATCCTTTCAAGCTGAAACTCCTTTCTTAATTCATTATGCAGTTGATTGGACACCAAAATAAATTTTCGGGGACATTGATTATTCGATGGCCCGGTACACCAATGCCTTGAATTTGTCATGGATATCTGCGTGACTGTTTGGAAATTGCTGAAGAAAAAACTGGGCTATGATCTTTTCTTTAGGATCGATCCAATAAGATGAGCTAAACATGCCTCCCCAGCTAAATGTTCCCGGTGAAACAGGAGTTTTTGCAGCGCCCCGTTCGGTTACAATTCCGAAACCTAAACCAAATTTGTCATCGCCAAAATCAATATCACCAATTTGATTTGAGGTCATCATTCGCATTGATGCCTTGCCCAATATTCGTCTCCCATTGTATTCACCCCCGTTTAATAACATCTGCATGAAAATGCCATAATCGTACGCCGTAGAAGACAAGCCACCACCTCCTGAATAATATGTGCCATCCATGTTTGGATAATTCACATAGATAGAGCCATTCAGTTCAAAGGTCTCCCCATCCTTTATGAGATGTTTCGTCGAGTCTTCAGAATATAAAGTTGCAAGGCGGTTTCTTTTTTCCTTCGGCAAATAGAAATACGTATCCTTCATGCCCAGTGGCTCAAAGATTTTTTTCCTGAAAAATTTATCAAGACTCATTCCACTCACAACCTCAATTAAATAACCCAGCAGATCCGTGTTTAATCCGTAGGTCCATTTTTCTCCGGGCTGGTGCATCAGTGGCAGTCCACCTAAAATTTTCATCTTATCACCCAAAACAATTTTATCTACACCAATCCCTCCGACCACGCCTGCCTTGTAATAAATGGCATTTGACTCCTTTGTCCCTATTTGTGCATAGGCGATCCCGGATGTATGAGTAAGCAGGTCACGTATGGTAATCTCTCTTTTTGCGGGCACCGTCGTGTATGTAGTATCGGCAGCGTTGAACTTATCCAGCACTTTTGGATTTTTGAATTCGGGAATGTATTTACTGATAGGGTCACTTAATACGATCTTTCCCTCTTCGTAAAGCATCATAACGGCAACACTTGTAATCGCCTTGGTTTGCGAGGCGATGCGGCAGATGGCATCTTTTTTCATGGAAGTTTTTTTGTCAATGTCATCGTAACCCAATCCTTTGTAGTAGACAATTTTTCCATCCCTTGCTACTAACACTGTTGCCCCCGCGATCCATTTCTTGTCAATATATTCCTTAACGAGGTTGTCAATCCTGGCCAGGCGTTCAGATGACATGCCGACAGATTCAGGTAATGCTTCGCGAAGTGTGGGAAGAGCATTTGTTTTGGCGAGGGTCGCTGAAGTTGCCGACGATTGAGCACTAACAGGGGAACTGACAAATAGAAAGACAAAAAGAGCAAAAGATGCAAAAAAGAGTTGTGTGTTGGATAGCTTTCTCATAAGCAAGTTGAATTAAAACAGAAAGTTATGACTTAATTGAATCGAAAATACTAACCCTTCTTGCCGCCGGAACTGGTCGTTGTAGATATAGAAGGCATGCTTTCTATCTACATCGACCGCGATAGCTGGAAACTAAAATGATTTTTCCTTTTTTGCTTCAAAAGTCTTGAATTGTTCGTAGCACTTTTTAATATAGGATTGAAAATCGTAGTCAGAAGTTACCAGGGTGAACTCATAAGGTGGCCGGTAGATCACCATAAAACTATCCAGCGTTTCACCGGTGAGATTTGTAAGCCTTCGTACTAATTGTTTATTGAAACGATGGTCGATGAACTTATCCTGCTCCTGTTGTATCAATCGTTGCTGGAAGGCCAGCATATTTTTATTTCTTCGGAATTGGAACATCCTGATGATCTCGTCAAGGTCGAAACCAACCCCGACCTGGTTTGCGGGTCCTGAGGTTGTTGTCCTCAATCCCGGCTTCCGGTAGTCAAATATCTTCGCATAGTCACGCCGGTTTTGAAGGGAGTCAAGTCGGTAGTTACGTGGCGATACCGTCACACCTTTCAAGACGAGGATATTGACCTGTATCGAAATGTCGAAATGCAATGGGTCCGTCATTTTCAAAACCGGGAACTTGATCGTCGGCTTCCCCAGAAAGGAAAACCAGATGGAATCTTTTTCGCCAACTTCAATTACGTAGTCCCCATTGACGTCGGTAATTGTTCCTTTGCCTCCTGAACTTAGTACCGTAACCGACTGTACCGGGTATAATCTTGAACTGTCGTAAACCGTTCCCTTTACCCTAAACTGAGCATGAGCCGTATTTGCCAATACTGTCAGCAATATTGCGCAGCCAACACGAAGTATATAGACAGACTTTTTCTTCACCTGTATGCAAGTAACAGAACAAAAAGCAAATGGAAATTTAAAAGTGTAGCGACAAGCGGCATGCTGCAAGTCCCGAGGATAAGCTTACGGCTTATACCTTGTATCTTGTAGCTTTCGCACCAGTTCTTCAATAACTAACGGATAATTGGCGTGTTCCAGTTCGTGAATCCGGTGAGCCAGTGATTCAGGTGTATCGCCATCAAGTACCGGGCACCTCACCTGCAAAATGATATCTCCATTGTCATAGTGCTGGTCTACATAATGAATGGTAATACCGCTCTCTTTTTCCCCGGCGCCTATGACCGCCTGGTGTACATAAGTTCCATACATACCCTGCCCGCCATACCTTGGTAACAGTGCGGGATGAATATTTATGATGCGCCTGGGAAACGCCGTTATCAGCGCTTCGGGAATCTTCCACAGGAAACCAGCTAGAACAACAAAACCAATTTCTCTTGACGCTAATTCATCCAGGTAACCGTTGCCCGAAAAAAATTTTTCCTTTTCAATGACCAAAAAGGGAATATTTTCTTTTTCCGCTATTTGAAGAACACCCGCCTTTTTTCTGTTGCTGATGATCAGGGCAATTTTGACCGTAGATGAATTGCGAAAATAGTCGATGATCTTCTGCGTGTTGGAACCGGCACC
>DASYSW010000222.1:0-5221 GCA_036002905.1 Chitinophagaceae bacterium | reverse complement strand
GTGATACAACTGCATTAGAGACTTATTATGCTCAAAATAAAACGCGCTATAACTGGAAGAAAAGTGCAGATGCGATTGTATTTTTTTGCAGTGACGAAGGCAGTGAAAAAGCGTTATATGACCAGGTAAAGAAAAATCCGTCGAAATGGAAAACGGCCTCGGATGCGCTGGCTGAAAAAGTGGTTGCTGACTCTTCCCGTTATGAACTGGAACAAATTCCGAATACCGGCGGTACAGCAATGATGCAGACAGGGATGATAACAAGCCCCGTTAAAAATAAGACAGATGGCAGTGTCTCCTTTGCCTACATATTAAAAACGTATCCTGCAAACATGCCTCGAAATTACTCTGAGGCAAAAGGCCTAGTGATAAATGACTACCAGGTTGAGTTGGAAAAACAGTGGGTTGCCGAATTAAAGAAAAAATACCCCGTAAAAATCGATGAAAAGGTTTTTCAGCAAATAGCGAAATAAAACACGGGGGCTAGTGATATACCCCTTCCCTGAACATTCAGCAGTGAAATTCATGATCTTGTATTGCGTTGCAAATAATACAGGCAACGGTTTAAACCGTTGCCTGTATTAGCGAAGGATACAATTAACAACCATTTACCGCTTATCCATTCCCTTCTGAATGATAAAATGGGGCGACGGGACTTTTCTAAAAATAGCCGTATGACTTAAACTGCTTTTTTTCCTTTTGAGCTCCTGTTTACAAGGCTTCAGTAACATTTAGCGATCCTTTATCATTTAAGACTTCTGCCGGCAACTGCCAGTGATAGAGTTTAGCTTGCCACATCTGGTAGAAGAAAATAAATTAGTTGTGGTATTGATTCTTCACTTTTAAAAGTATAGCAATGAAAAAAATAATATTTGTCCTAACGACGATGCTTGCATCTGCAACTTTATTTGCCGCCACACCACCCGTAGTAAATCAAAAAGTATTAAAAGCTTTTGCGGAGACATTTAAACAGCCGAAGGATGTAGTATGGCATGAATATGAAAACTTTTATGAAGTTGATTTTAAGCAGGGCGAAATAAAGACTCTTGTCCGGTACGACAGTGACGGAAATATTACAGGAACTACGCGTTATTATTTTGAAAGCGAGTTACCTCCCATTATTACCTCCAGGCTAAAACAGAAATACCCGGAACGTTCAGTTTATGGAGTAACTGAGATCTATACTGAATCCGATCTTTCATACTATATAACTATGGAAGACGAAAAGAACTGGTACACTGTCAAATCAAATGCATTAGGAGGCCTCGAACAAACAGAAAAATTTAAGAAGGCCCCTACTAAATGATCTTTGTTTTCCGCACGACCTTGGCCGTCCCGATCTCTCGGGACGGCTTTTTTTATTGTTTATAGTTCAATGGTAATGGCTGGAGTGCAGCAATAAAAAAGCAGGCCGATTAGAAAACCGCCTGCGTGGTCATAATTGACCGTTCACATGAGAAAACTATGTAGGTATATAAACTTTTCAATCGTACTCAACATAAATTTACACTGACAAAAGCTTTGTTTTTGAACTTCTTTACCGAACCATGAAATTGTGCTACTGAATTACTCTCACAGCCTGTTCCAAATGTTTTAAATAAATTACAGTACAATTTCTTGCAATGGATACGCAATATGACTTTGGAATGGTTGGCCTGGGAACCATGGGTTGCAATCTGTTATTAAATATGGCCGATAATCATTTCGCGGTGATCGGTTTCGATATCAATCGCGAGAAGGCAGAGGCATTCGAAGCTTCTGCAAATCCTGGTACAACAGTAAAAGGCGTTTATGAATTAGCATCAATGGTGACCCGGTTGAGCACACCAAGAAAGATAATGATGCTGGTGCCCGCGGGCAAAGCCGTTGATGACGTGATCGATCATTTAGTTCCGGTGCTGGAAAAAGATGACATACTCATTGATGGAGGTAATTCTCATTTTACGGATACGCTCGTGCGCATAAAATTTCTGCAGGAGAAAGGGATCCATTTCATGGGCATTGGGATTTCGGGTGGAGAAATGGGAGCGAGAACAGGCCCCAGTATCATGCCCGGTGGTGATGAAATCGCCTGGAAGCGGGTGAAGCCGATACTAGAAGCGGTGTCTGCGAAAGTTGATGGCCAACCCTGCGTGGCTTATATGGGTAAATGGGCCGCGGGACATTACGTAAAAATGGTGCACAACGGAATTGAATACGCCATTATGCAATTGATCAGCGAAGTGTACGACATTTTGAAAAGAGGAGCTGGACTGAGCAATGACGACCTGCATGAGGTTTTTAAAAATTGGAATGAAGGCCAGATGCAGTCCTTTCTCCTGGAGATTACAGCCGATATTTTTACGCACAAAGATGCAGATACGGGTCAGTCAATGGTTGATGTGATCCTCGATAAGGCCGGAGCAAAAGGAACCGGAAAATGGACCTCGCAGAACTCGATGGATCTTGCAGTACCTATACCCACAATTGATGCGGCTGTGACAGCACGTGAAATTTCTGCTTATAAAGATGAAAGAGTTGCTGCATCGGAGCTATATAAAAACATTAGAAAGACAGCTAATCTTAATAAAGAAAAATTTATTGATCAATTGCATGATGCTCTGTATTTCGCTACTGTTGTTTGTTATGCGCAGGGATTTGCATTGCTACATACAGCATCATTGGAATTAGATATGAATGTGCCATTACCTGATGTGGTCAAGATTTGGAGAGGTGGTTGCATCATCCGGTCAGCCTTGCTGAATGATTTTTATAAAGTGTATAAGAAAAACCCTCAACTGGCGAATATGTTGTTGGATAAAAGGATCGCAAGGATGATTAAGAACAAGGAGAAAAAATTAAGAACAATCATTAAACAGGCGACAGCATGGAAAATTCCAATTCCGGGTTTCAGTTCTGCATTAGCCTACTTTGATGCATATTGCAGTAGCCAGTTGCCGACGAACCTGATACAGGCACAACGTGATTTCTTTGGAGCTCACATGTATCAGCGAATTGATAAGGTAGGAACGTTTCATAGTGAATGGCAACCTTTGCCTGAACATAAGAAAGAAGAAGTGGAACACAAACCATAGTGAAATGTGAGTTGTCAATTGTGAATGAATATCCTGATTGACAATTCACGATTGACAATTGACAATTGACAAAAATGAAAGCTCAGAAAAAATTACCCCCCACCATCGTGATCATCTTTGGAGGAAGCGGCGACCTTACCAATCGCAAGCTGATGCCGGCCTTATTCAATCTTTTTATTGATGATTATTTACCTGGGGAATTTGCCGTAGCAGGCATAGGGCGGACAGATTACGCAGGTGATGAAACCTATCGCGAAAATTTGCTGAAGGGAATAAAGGAATTTTCCAGGCGTAAGGATGGGGACGGTGATTGGAAGAAATTTTCTGAAAAAGTTTTTTACCTGTGCATGGACGTAAAGGATGAAGCTGCATTTGAAAAAATAAGAAAGTGGATTGATGAGACGAGCAACGGGTGGAAAGAGCATCCAACAATAATTTACTACATGGCTGTGGCACCGCAACTGGCTCCGGATATCGCAAAGAAATTATCAGGAAAAAAACTTTGCTCTGATCCGAAAAAAACAAGGATCGTCTTTGAAAAGCCGTTTGGTCATGATCTCGAAAGTGCGCAGGAGCTGAACAAATTATTAGGCGGCATGTTTGAAGAAGACCAGATCTACCGCATCGATCATTACCTCGGCAAAGAAACAGTGCAGAATATTTTAGCATTGCGGTTTGCAAATGCTTTGTTTGAACCGATCTGGAACAGCAATTACATTGATCATGTTCAAATTACGGCTGCCGAGACAGTTGGCGTCGAAGACCGCGGTGATTATTACGAACAGGCTGGAGCATTGAGGGACATGGTACAAAATCACATGCTGCAACTGTTGTGTATGATCGCGATGGAGGCGCCCGTTTCGTTTGATGCGAATGAAATAAGAAATAAAAAAGTAGACGTATTAAATGCGATCAGGAAATTTACAACAGAGGACGTACATGCGCATGCTGTCCGTGGACAATATTCCGGAGGCTGGATGCGATCTGAAAAAGTAGTCGGATATCGCCAGGAAAAAAATGTAGACAAAAATTCACCGGTGGAAACTTTTGCTGCTGTAAAATTTTTTGTCGATCACTGGCGGTGGCAGAATGTTCCGTTTTATGTACGGACCGGGAAATATCTACATGAAAAGACAACGCTGATCACGGTACAATTCAAACCTGCGCCTGATTACGCATTTCCCGAGGAAGCATCTGATACATGGCGGGCTAATCGTCTTACCATCAGCATTCAACCAGACATGGATATCCGTCTTCGCTTCCAGGCAAAACGTCCGGGGCCAAGTATGATATTAAGTCCCGTTGATATGGTGTTCAATTATGCGGAAGCTTATCACGAAGAAGAACCGGAGGCGTATGAAACCTTGCTTGAAGATGTCATGGAAGGAGATCCTACATTATTTATGCGTGCAGACCAGGTGGAAGCGGCGTGGCGTGTTATCACACCTATCATGGATGCGTGGCAACATCGTAAGCCGGTTGATTTTCCAAACTACGCTCCCGGCAGCTGGGGACCTGAAGATGCGGAAGCACTCGTGGCCAAATATGGCCATCACTGGGTAACCTTGCCAACAAAGGAAAAAGAATAATTTCTTACTATGGTTCACTTGCAACACAAAGGCACAAAGTCGCGAAGTATCATGAAGACTCCACGTTACTTAGTTTCTTAGCGCCTTCGTGGCACTGAACAAGAGCATGCATATCACAGTCGTAAAAAATATTGAAGAATTAAGTCAGGATGTAGCTGAATGGATGGTTGATTACATTCATAAAACTTTATTATTGCAGGATCGATTTACAATTGCCTTATCCGGTGGCGGCACCCCAAAAAAATTGCATTTGTTATTAGCATCCGATCAGTTCAAAAATAGAATTGACTGGCAGAAACTTCATGTTTTCTGGGGTGATGAACGATATGTTCCTTTCAACGACGGTCGCAATAATGCAAAAATGGCTTTTGATACCTTACTGGATCATGTACCGGTTCCAAAATCACAGATCCATGTTATGCGAACAGATATCGATCCAGAAGAATCGGCAAAGGAATATGAAAGCATTTTAAGAGATTATTTTCCTCATGCAGCTGCAAGCTACAAGTCGCAAGCTGCAAGCGATCTCACAACTCACGACTCACGACTCACGACTCA
>DASYSW010000221.1:0-5872 GCA_036002905.1 Chitinophagaceae bacterium | reverse complement strand
AGCCGTATCAAAGCGGTTTATCATATGCTCTGCGTGAAATTTGGTGGAAGCGTATTATCTATGGCCCAGCCAATTGAATTTTCACAATTGCCTGCTCCTTTGAGATAAATGACGCCGTTGGCCGGCTGATCCAATTGTTTAAAAATATTTGTATTTAGACATGCATTTGGATACCAAAGGCTAAGCAAATAGCCATTGGGATATGAATTTGGGTTCGTCTTCTTTAAGCTAACCTTTAGGGTAGCAATGGGTGTTAACTCATAGGTGTTAGTGTATAGGCCTCCAGTTTCACCTGGCCAATACCGTTCCTTGCTAAACTTGAGCCAACCAACACCAGGAGTATTGAATACAACCTTCCCGGAATCATTAGTAATAGTTGTACCAAGAAGAGCTCCAGGACCTGTGCAAAATGATCCGGTACAGCTATAAGCAGTAACAGTTACACCTTTAAGCGGTATATTGGACTTGGCTTCCACGATCGTAAATTCTTGTCGAATATTGTCGGTCTTATGTTCAACAGGATCTTTTGTGCAACCGCATGAAACAAGTAGAAATGATATGGCAATAATTCGTTTCCGACGTGTAAAATGCATGATGGACAATGGCAGAAGAATCAATTTTTTCATATTTGGTGGTTTAATTTAATTATGCATGTTATCGCCGCGCCTCGAATTACAATCCAAATCTTACTGATAGAGCCGGATAGGATTTCTTGATCATCACCGACCCTTGAACTACCGATGCCTTCTCCATCTTGAAACCCGTTGAGACAGACAATGCTCTTCTCTTATTTTTTCCCGACGCAATAAAAAGCGGAATGCTTCCGGCGCAGGACAGAAGTCCTACCGTTGCAATCACTGCACCGGCGGGATCTGCATCGGTGCCGAGATAGAAGGGATTATCTTCCACTGCGCGGGTATAATCGTTTGAGTAGATTATCATACCAGTTATAGTCATTGCGATACCTCCGCCCAGCAATACCCACGCTGCTGTCTTTTGATTTTTACTCTGTCGTAAGTAATCTGTCTTGATGGATTGTAAACTGTCAGCGCGTTGACAAAAGGAACTCATTCCAATGATGAGCGCCGTTAGAAAGACGATGATCTTTTTCATGATGGATTGATTTATGATTTTTAAAAATTTAACTTGACCGCTGCGCCGGGGTATGACTTGTCGGTAAAACTTGCGCGCCGGATCACCTGCGATTTTTGCATTTGGAAATTTGCCGAAAGAGACAATGCTCTTCTTTTATTTTTTCCAGAGGCAATAAATAGAGAAATACTGCCAGCCATTGAGAGCACGCCTGTAAGACCCAATGCGGCTTTTATTCCGTCGTTTTTATTTTCCTTCATTGGCCATCCGTAGTATGTGTCCCATTGCTCTTCCCCTTTGGGAATTAGCATGCCTGCTGTAAACAAAGCAGCACCTCCACCTAAAAGGATCCAGGCGGCTGTCTTCTGATTTTTACTTTTTTTCAGGTAATGTGATTGGATGCTCGCGGCTGGAGTGGTTTGTTGACCAAAAAAGCGTACTACAAGTGAGACTAACAAAAACAGGATGAAGGCTTGTTTCATAACTTTCAAATTTTGTATAAGGAAATTAGTTGAGAGAATAGGCCATTCATAATTGAATTTTGCAGTTGGCCATTTCCAATTGGTAATTTTTGCAAGTTGCGTAATACGCGCACCGAGATTGAAAGCTTACCATTTAAAGCGAAACAGGTTCCTGGTGTTGGGAAGAATGCCGATAGTAAGACCTATCGTAAGCGAAGCCGGTATGCCAGTGAAGCCTTGAAATAGAAGTTGTCATTTTTGTAATCTGCCTTGTAATGGATATTGTCTCCCTTGAACCCATAACGATATCTCCGCAGGATAGTATAACCGGCTTCTGCGGATAAAACAATCTTCTTTGAAAGATAAGTGTCCGCGTAAATGCCAAGAGGGTTATCATCGATTCGCAAATAATTTCTCCCCGTGCAATCTCCGCTGAAGCAGGGATCGATTGTTTCTTCGCGGTAAGAATTAGTCAAAGCCCGGAATGCAAAACCAAAATAAAATCTTGGAGCGACCTTGTGTTCAAATATCATATATCCGGGTAATACGCCGAAGAGATTATTCTTCGCATCGATCTTCCAGTCAAGACCAACGAGAGGCATAAAGTAATTTCCAAAGAACTCTTTGTTGTAGTACAGACCAAATTTGAATGACACATCCTGGTTTTTTTTCCAGGTCGTGAGAATAATTCCTCCATATTGCCAGTCATCTTTTGAATCGATGTCTACCTGCGTATTACGGCGTACAATGAAACTTGATAATAGATTCCAATTTGGAAAAATATCTTTTTTCAAAAAGCCAACCAGTAAAGCCTTGCTTGTTACGTGGAAATCGTTTGTTGCAACTTCGCCTATATTATTTGTGAAAAAAGGATTAACAATAATAGCATCCCCACCTTTTTTTAGTTCGATTGGCAGCGTAACGTCCGCGGTAAAAAAATTTGATTGCAGCGGGGAGTTTTTTTCATTCAAGCCATTCATCGGAGAATAGCTGTAGTTTAACTTAACTATGTCAAGGTAGGGCTGTGAATGTATCCTGGCCTGAACGCTGATTATGCAGAAGAGTAAAATAATCTTTTTCATATTGGGATTTATTGTGGCCTGGAAAATAAATAATGCAGTTTGGCAGGAAGGCCTCTTATTTTTGAAAATACTTCCGCCATTCCGAGGTGCTCATGAAACATAATTCTAAGTGGGTTATAGGTGTCAATATCGTGAGTGATGCCATACACGACGGGTGTTGTTTCTTTCGCATAAGTGCCAAACAAGTGGTCATAGATCATTAACACACCTCCCAGGTTTTTATCAATGTACTCGGGATTGGTGCCGTGATGTACGCGGTGATTGGAGGGAGTATTAAAAATCCAATCCAGTACGGGAAGCTTGCCGATTTTTTCGGTGTGCACTAAGAAATTCTGGCTCGCAGTGAGCGATTCAATAAAAAGAACCATCTCGGGAGGAATTCCAAGAAAGCATAGCGGGGACCAAAAAACAAACCGATAAAACAGGTGAATACCGTTTGTTCGAAGTCCCGTTGACAAATTAAAATGCTTTGATGAGTGGTGTGTCACATGCGCTGCCCAAAATAGCCGGGTTTTGTGACCCAGCCAATGGTAGGCATAATGAACAAAATCACAACTAAAGAATGCAAGGACCCAAAGCCACCAGGTAGGGTCAGGTTTAAAAACAGAAAGAGAGTACAGTAACGAATAAAGACCAAAGGCCGATCCTTTTTCAAATGCGCCGACCACTATAACGCCTATGCCGATTGAAAAATTTGCAACAGTGTCTTTTACCAAATCCCTGGCAGGCCTGTGCAACAATATCAGGATAAATTCCAGGAAGAATGCGGCAAATAATACAGAAGTCCCTATCACATTTGTACTATGCATGGTCGAGTGGCTTACGGCAAGGTTTTTGTCTCCCGGAACCGGATATCTGCAGAAGATACATAAAACGAGAGGAGCTAAAAGTAAACTAAAAACTATAAAGTATTTTATATACCGAATGCAAGTGGAGTTTTTCATAAATTTTAAGCTGCAGGTTTTAGTAAATAAGAGTTGACCCATTCGGGTGTATTTATTTTTTTCATTGTACGATTGGTCATGAATGTTTTAATGACGGGAGGCAGGATCTTGTCGAGGAATAAGAAGAATTTATTGAGCCTTCCTGGGATAATAACCTCTTTCCCTTTTAGCAACCCATTCAATGCAATAGTCGCCACTTCTTCGGGATTCATGATCGAGATCCTCGATGCCCATGGTGAATTCTTGTTGATCAAGGTGACCGACAAATTAGTGTTGATGCCACCGGGACAAAGGACACTTACACTCACTCCTTTGTTCCTCAATTCTTTTTTCAGGCTTTTACTGAAATAATACACGTACGATTTAGTACCTCCGTAGACCTGCTTTTTGGGCAGGTAAAAGAATGAAGCAAGGCTTCCTACATTCAGGATGTAAGCGCACGTTTCATCTTTCAAATTTTTGATAAAGAGATGAGTGATCACAGTTGTCGCCAATACGTTTAGCCTTATTTGTTTTTCATAGAACTCAGGACTTCCTTCATCAAACAAGCCCGTACTTCCCATGCCTGCGTTATTGATAAGCATGTTGATAGGAAGTTTCAGCCTTTCAATGTCAATAAACAAGTCATAGCAGGCAGATGAGACCGAAAGGTCCTTTTCAAATGCGATGACCGAAACTTTAAAATTTCTCCGGATAAAATTTGATAACTCATTGAGACCGCTGTTAGGCAGCGATACTAAGATCAAATTCATTTGCCTGCCGGCACATTCGATGGCAAAGGATTTACCCAGGCCTTCGCTGGCCCCGGTAATGATTGTGTAAGGTTTACTAATCATGATGTGGTGGATTTAAGAAGTGAATGGTTTTGTGAATGGCTTCTTCAAAAGGCGTGATCTGGTAGCCGAGTTCTGCTATTGCTTTATCGCTCGAAAAAATGTAGTTCCGGAAAAAATGATTAATGACACCGGGAGTAAAGAGTGGATCTTTGCGAAAGGTTTTATATTGGACCCATTGCCAGTAAGCCCATGCTTTCACGACGAACTTTGGGATCGGGATGATTTTTCCATGCCCCGTGATCTTTTTTATTTCCTGGAAGAAATTTTTGTAAGAGATATTGAATCCGCCCAAAATATATTTTTCTCCAGTTTTTCCTTTCTCCATAGCAAGAATATGACCTCTCACTATGTCGTCTAAGTAGCCAAAACAACCCCGGTAGTTTCCCGGGTAAGGAATAAGGGCGAAGCCGGTTCGCAGAAATTTTTTAATAAAAGCATTGTATGTGAGTGAATGAGAAATTTGCCCCGGTCCATATACTTTTGAAGGACTGACGATGACTACATTGAGTCCCCTCCTGACAAATTGTTGAACGACATCTTCGGCCATTTTTTTTGATAGTTCGTAATCCAGCACAAAGCCGGTTATCCTTGGATCTTTTTCGGTCATAGGTTCCTTTAAGCTTGGCCCGATCACACCGCATGTGCTTGTGAAAACGACTTTACTTATACCGGCATAAATGGCTTCATTAAATACATTTGATGTTCCTTCAACATTTACTCTGTAAATGATTGAAGGATCTTTCATCCACGATCTTACCTGGCCGGCAACATGATAGGCCTGTCCGCAACCACGCATAGCAGCTCTGATCTCCTCCCTGTTATTAATGTCACCAAAAAATATTTTAATGTTCCCCCGCTGCAGCGATCCTATCATTTTTTTGTTACGCACAAGGGCATGGACGACATGACCCTCATCGGCAAGTGTATGAGCCAACTGGTTACCGATATACCCGGTGGCACCTGTTATAAAAATGTTCATAATGCGGCTTGTTTTTGTGGTGAGATAAATTTTTGCAGTACGGGCCATTCATGAATGATCATAATTTCAAGATGAAAAATGATCGCCGGCCAAACGGATTGCCACCACAACGTAAATACACAAACCAGCAACCCAAACGGAATGCAGCCGATCAGTTCATTTTTATTCTTATGAATATGGATGAGCGTGTATAGTAAAATATTGATAGCAATGCTCCAAAAGACCCCCAGCCATAGCAAAAGACTCCATAGCAGCAAGCCTCTGAAGAACCATTCGTATGAAACGAGGAAGGTGGATCTCAATGTTCCATATAAAAGAACAGAAGGAAGCGAAGAGATCGTGTACTCAGTCTTATGATTTTTATCGGAAAAATTCCTCCATGGAAAAAAAGCGATTGCCAAAAAACAGAAAAGAAAAATTATAGTTTGCGCAATGCTTATCTTATCCGGGAATGAAAAAAGAAAAAGAGGAAGTGACG
>DASYSW010000220.1:0-3939 GCA_036002905.1 Chitinophagaceae bacterium | reverse complement strand
GAGTTATTCCCTATTTGATTCGGAGATTGTCCCTAATTTAATTTGCCGGGAACTCTATTTTTTTTGGATCAGCAGAAATCGTTTCCCTATTTTGATCCGACTACGCCGTGGTTGGTGTTCGAATTAGAGCTACGTCTACTTGAAGCCATTTCGCCAACAAGTGATCGGTCAAGCAGATTTCTCAAAATAAGTAGGCTTTTTTCTCGCGCGGGTTGTTCGCCTCATTGCCCTATTAGAGATTGTGACTGTACGTGAAGACCAACAACGGTTTCAAAACTGACGGCCGTCAAGATTTGGTCTTACGGCGCGGGCCATTATAAATCACTCGTCAGCTGACAGGGTTTTAAATGCATCGCGTAAATCCGTTAATTTTAGATATAAACTTTCAAAAGCCAATGAAGTCGTTACTTACTTCTGTATTTTCAATTTTTCTCCCGGTCTTATTTGCTATTTCCTGGTCACAAAAGAATGGAAGCATGACTCATCAAACAAATCCGAGAAATTATAAGCTGGCCATGGCACAGATGATGGTAGAAGCAGGAAAATTAGATGCCAACCTCGATCGTGCTACAAAAAGAATTGGCGAAGCTGCTGAACATGGAGCCAAAGTCGTTGTATTACCCGAAGTCATGGATTTGGGATGGACCGATCCTTCTGCCAAAACTATGTCATACGAAATTCCCGATGGAAAAACGTGCCGGCGGCTTAGAGATGCGGCCGCTAAAAACAATATTTATGTATGTGCCGGTATTGTTGAGAAAGAGAAAGACAAAATTTATAATGCCGCCGTTATCATTGATCCATCAGGCAAGGTCATATTAACCCATCGCAAACTGAATGAACTGGATATTGCTCATGATCTTTATGACCAGGGCGACAAGCTCAATGTAGTGCACACGCCATTGGGCACACTGGGACTTTATATTTGCGCCGATGCGACGGCCCAGGGAAATGTCCTGTCAAATTCGCTCGGCTATATGGGCGCTGACATCATTCTCTCCCCTTGCGCATGGGCAGTGCCCCCTGGTTTTGACAATAAAGCCACACCCTACGGTGACACATGGAGGAAGGTTTATCAGCCCGTGAGCAAGAAATTTGATCTCTGGGTGATCGGTGTAAGCAATGTCGGAAAGATAGAAGCCGGGCCATGGAAAGACTGGGACTGTATCGGCAGTTCGTTGGTATATGGTCCAGGGGGCAAAGAGGTGCTACAAGCACCTTTTGGAAATAAAGCGGATACTATTATCTATGTTGATATTTCATTGAAAGACCGTCCGGCAAGAGGAACAAAATGGGACGACTATTGGAATAAATAGGTTCTTGTGAATTCTTATCATTGTTGTATTCAAAATGAATGCGGGTCATCTCCACTTTAAGTCGTCACACCAATTACTATTCAGGCCCCAGGTTCTTTCTTCCTTCGGTTGTTCGTCCATCCTCCGCAAAAAGATCGATCACTTTGATTGAAGACCAACGGCGGCGTCAAAGCATCTTTTGGAAATAAGCGATGCCATTATCTATGGCGTCACTTCGCTATGTAAGAACGATACGCTATTTATAGGTGACCTACATTCAAGATCGGAAAAAGACTCCTAGTAAAAGTTGATCAATAATTTGCCGAACCCTGGCTTTTTCCTGTAGTAAAATAAATAAGGGATATGTCTACATAAAAATTCGTGTAAAGTCAGAATCTTACCACTGAAAGATACGCCTGGAAAAAAGCTTGCTGATATTCCGAAGCGTGTTTACCAGTTTGGCAAAGATTTGGTTTATTCCAGTAGAACTTTCGAAGCTGTTTCTATTCTTTAACCAAATCGTACCGCTGTGGAAAAATTAAAGCTCACCATCAGTCTTCTTTTTTTTATTAGTGGAACTGCAGTTATTAAAGCCCAGACGATAACCGCCGTATGGACGGGGAAAATCAACCCGGAAAAAGTCGAGGTCAAAATCGTTCTAAAGGGTGCTGATTTGACGGGCACTACCTGTTATTATGAATCACCAAATATTTACATGCGATACGGTGTCAAAGGATATTTTAATTCCCGCACGAAGGAAGCAGTCTGGTGGGATGATGAGTTGATTGAAGAAAAAGGTCACGGATCGCCAGGAGAGAACACACACTTTTTGGCAAGAGCTTATTTCAATTGTCCGGGTTATGGCCATATGATATTAGGTGAAAAGGCCTCCAGAGTGGATAAGCAACTTCAACGGCCTGGCGAAATGAGCCTGGAAAATACAGATTGGTCAAACTTTACAGACGAATGGGATTTTGTGCTCGAAAGTTTTAGCGCAGAAGAAACTAATGAACCCCAGGTCATTGATAGTGTTAACGTCACAGCAGCAAAAAAAACAATTGAATATCAGCCGCCGAAACCGTTCAGTGTCGGGGACTCCGTTATCGCAATAGCTAAACCAACACTGACACAAATTGAATTTACAAAACCTGCAACGACAGTCATGCCGATTGATTCAATCAAATCACCGGGCATCGAAGAAAAATTTGTTGCACGCAAAAAAGTTTTTGCTACTCAAATTCCTGTTAGCGGTGATTCTGTAGAACTTCATTTCTACGATAATGGACAAGTTGATGGAGACTCTATTTCTCTTTTCCTGAATGATAAATTAATCTTTCAACATATCCGGCTAACCGATAAAGCTTTTTCAATTAAACTATCGATCGGGGAATTAAACTCTTCCAATGAACTCATTATGGTGGCAGAGAACCTGGGTTCTATTCCTCCGAACACCTCCTATATGGTGGCGACTGTTGGTGATAAAATATATGAGGCAAGACTTGAAAGCACGGAAGGGAGTAGTGCCGTGGTACGATTAGTGAAAGCCACGGATAGCGATAAGCTTTATTGATTTGATCCGTCGCAGCCACCGATCCCTTTGGGCGACTCCAGGTATCAAATTATTCCTGGTGCTTAAACATTCAACTGCCCGATCGGCTGTCTCATATAAGAATACATGTCATTCTTTCCAAACGCCAGGTAACCCATGTAGCAAAATACACACAACAGCAGGCCATCTCCAATGATCAGGAGACTGTCAATTTCCCCGGCATTACCCAGCCAGAATAAAACGCCCGAAATGATCAAAGCAATATTCACCATCGTGCTGAATGCTTTGTATTTTAAAAAGCCAACGCCAAAGACCACCAGGCTAACCGGGAAGCATAACCCGGGTGGATAGAGCGTACTCCCGAACAATTTTTTATCGAGAACAGAATTCACTACTATAGGAAATGCATTATTTCCTTCGGTTGGATAAAAAGCGCCGAGACGGAACAATGGCATCATTGCCGCACACCCGAGGCACCCGGTCACGAACAAGGCACAAGAGATCACTGTCCATGCAAAGCTCTTCCGCTCAATTATTTTCGCAAACAGGAATCCAACTGGAATAAAAAATATGTAGCTGGCCTCTCTCCAGATGTTCCATGAATAGCTATAGGCATGCATTTTCCACAACGTGTCACCTATTAATTGAAACAGCGGTCCCAGGAATAGGCACGCTGTCAATACAACTCTTTTTGATCTATCCGAAGGCATGATACCATGTTTATTTTATCTCACGCGGCTCTCCGCAATTCGCCAACCACCTGCCGAAAACGGTGACCAGGCAGTTCATTTTCTGCTATTAAATACAGATTCTTAAAAACAACCGGTGGCGCATTTTTTTCCACTGTCTTGAGCCAGTTTATAATCTCTGTGTTGCTCAAACCACGAAGCATCCATCTCCAAACAACCGAAGTCGATTCAGGCGTTTGGTTTGATATGATCTGTTTCTCGATCGCCCGGATCTCTTCGTCGGTGTAATAGCGCCATAATAAATTGTTGATGATATCTTCTTCCTTTGCCATGTGAACAAGGTTAGAAGCGAGAAAATCAACAAACGCTTTACGCAAAGCAGACCCCAGCTGAATTCTTTCTTCAT
>DASYSW010000219.1:0-9105 GCA_036002905.1 Chitinophagaceae bacterium | reverse complement strand
CCTCCCCATAGACATTACGTATGTCACCATCATATTTTGTAAGGCTGTCCGCTACATGATCCTTTTCAATCAGCCTGTAATCACCTGTGCTTTTTAACTGCTGCAGGGTGACATCATTACTTTTAAATGATGATGAGCTATAACAATAATTAATTACGTAATAATAAAATGATTTGCGGTTAGAATCAATAGCCATGTTTACGTGAGAAAGCATCAACATGCTGTCTACTCCTTTTGCCTGCCGCCTGTCGAACTCAATCACTTGGCGTAAACTAGCCGTATCATCCTTCAGGTTTCGGATAAACCCATCAATATATTGTTTTTCTTTTGACCTCTCCGTAAGATGCTCCCGAAAGTTCTCTGCAATAAATCCCAATAATACGGCAAGAAAAATCATTAAAAACTCCAGGAAATACTCTTTCCACTTTTTGGGTCTATGATGAACGTCTGGATGATGATGTACTTCCATATTATCTGAAATATTTTCCGCTTGTGTGTTGGCGGAATTATCTAAAACTTCTCCATCTAAATTGTCGGCCATTGTATAATTTCCCTGTTGGTCATATTGTTAGCAAGTGCCAAAACGCAGGAGGTCCGAAATGTGCAGGCTGATCGCGTTTTCAATTGCCACTCTTTTTCACCCGGTCAAAAAACTCTTTCTGCAGCATTAATGTTTTATTATCGCTCTTGATAGCTTTTATCGCTTCAATCAACTGGCCGATCGTATGGTCCGCTACCAGTTTTCCAAGTGCTGTTGTGGCTTTATCTCCTTCACCTGCATAATGATTCGGGAAATCAGCATACCACCAGATGCCGGTGTACACATTTGGTATTGATAGCCGGTTCAGGTTTTTGCCAGATTCATTTTTGGCACTGTCCATTTGCACCAGGTCGGGGCGGAAATACAAAACCTCCGACGTTTCTTTTTCTCCTGCATGCTGGTCCCCTTCGGCAGCGGAACGACGCAGGGCGGTTACTTGTTTATTAAAAGCAGAATCGGAGGATGGCTCAAAAAAATACACAGCGTAATTTCTCTCTTTTTCAAGTCTTGTTTGTATAAAATATTTTATCAACTCAGGATTCCCGCCATGGCCATTTACAATGATAATTTTATTGAATCCATTCCTCGCAATTTCATCGCAGGTATTTTCCAGCAGGTCCCACACTACTCTTTCGGGCAACGCAAATACCCCAGGCTGGTGTTTGGCTTCATTTATCTGTCCGTAAAAATAATCGGGAAATACTACGGCGTATTCTTTTTGCGTGGCACGTAAAGCATATTCACGCACACGGATCAGGTCGCTGCCCACAGGCACATGCGGACCATGTTTCTCCAAAATGCCAATAGGAAGAATACAGGTCTTATTGCTTTTATTCAAAGCATTGTTCCAGTCTGAGGCTGTTATCTCATCCCAGCGTGCGGGCAGTTTCTGAGCGGCTGCCTGCAGGCAGATAGAAATAGCGAAGCATAAGGAAAGCAGGAAAGCTGTGATTCTTTTCATCGTCAGTCGTTTTAACAAATATAGTGAGGGGGATGGGAATGTGGGGTCGTATCCGAACTATCGCCAAATCGAAAAACAATTGGCGAAAAATGTGCTGCATCAGCCTGCATTTTGGCAATATATAATTGGCAACAGGCTTTCTTATTCATTTTGAACGGTTTATGGGTCGGAAAGTAAATTCCCCTATTTTAGATAAATATTTATTGTTTATCAATAAATATTTATCTATATTTGCATTCTAAACAAAAAATAATGAAAACAAAAACAGAGACGATTTTAAAGATTTCGAAATTTTTAGCCTTAATGGGCGGCGTATGGTATTCAATTCTATGGGGGAGCCAGTTGGTGACACTGGTAGCCAGTTTTATAAACCCGGATTGGGCAAAACGTACTTATGAAGTAGACTTAAATCTTTTCAGTATACGCGATCATAACACCGGGTATTATGTTTCCGCCATGGGTTTGAATATTGCGGTCAACGTGCTAAAAGCTCTTATCTGGTTTGTGGTATTTGATTTATTATCGAAGCTCAAACTTCAGACACCCTTTTCGATTGAAGTAGAAAAAAAGCTGGAAAGAATTGCTTATCTGTTGCTTGGTGTCTGGATAGTAAGCAGCATTTTCTGGAAGACATATATCTATTATCTCACGAAAGATACTGGCGTGCAGTTAGCCGTCGTGAAGAGTGGAGACGAATATCTTTTCATGGCCGGTATTATTTACATTATTTCCCAAATTTTCAAACGCGGAATTGAAATCCAGGAAGAAAACCAATTAACCGTATAATCTATGTCTATTATTGTAAACCTTGATGTAATGATGGCGAAGAGAAAAATGTCATTAAATGAGCTTTCAGAAAAAGTAGATTTAACCTTATCAAACCTTTCCATATTAAAAACCGGCAAAGCAAAAGCAATTCGCTTTAGTACTTTAGATGCCATTTGTAAAGTTTTAGATTGCCAGCCTGGTGATATTCTCGAGTATGAGAAAAGGGACTAAGGCCAGTGGTACAAAACCTGCGACTTGTCCCCCAATGGGTTAGTGTCTGTTAATTTTGAAAAATAGATATGGAGCCAACACAACCCAAATCGGGATTAAAATCCAAATACGACCCTTTATAATATTATACTCGCCTAGCAATTGTACTAATGAATGTCCACGCATCAATCCAAAACCAAACTCAAAAGCTAAAGTCAGGGATACCCAAAATAACCCAACATAAATAGCTTCTGCTTCAGATTTAGCAGGAAATTTTTTCATGACCAACCGTATGTAAACCCCAAAAAGAAATATCAGAGAAACAGTTGAAATTTGATGTGCGGTAAGTTCGCCCACATATTGTTTATACCATAAATCCCGGGCGGCCCCATTGATAATGGCAAGAAGAAGCATCGGAAACCAGCAAAGAAAATACTTCAGCATAAGATGTCAATAAATAACTAAATACCGATCTAAAATTATCGCCTGTAACCAGCCATTTGCAAATCCTGGAACAGTTGTCCAGGGTAGGTTTGTCGGAAATTTACCGCTTTTCAAAGTCCAAATTGCCTCAGGTGATGGTCATGATGTTTATAAACAAATTGTCCCACCTGTTCTTTGGTCATCGCACCAAAAAACGGGTGAATGAAATTATGGTTGTCAAAATGCTCGTATTCACTGATTCTCTTAATCCATTCAGTTTTTTGCGAGGCAAAATCACCTGCTTTTTCTTTGATTATCAATTCAGGTGCGCTTGGTGAGTTTTTACCAAGAGGGCTATCATTTTTTAAAACGCTCTTCAAAGCTGATTTGCCAAATATTCTTCCAAAAAACATCTTTTTTACCCGTATTTTACCTAACATCATATCGTCCCATTTGGTGCAATGTTTCAGCATCTGGTAAACATTCATTTTACCCCATTGAGCATGGCAATTTTCCCTGAGCGAATTAGCCCTTGCAACCAATTCCTCTCTTGTGCTGATGTCAAATACAGTTTTCATTGTTAAGAATTTATCTGTGCCAGTGAAAACCAGTTTCCTGAATCATCAATAAATAAAGCCTCAAAGCCATAAAATTCCTTTTTTGGCGGCTTTTTAAAAACCACACCCTTTAATTTTAATTCCTCATAGGTGGCAAGCAGGTCCTTGCAGGTAAATACAGCAGCTCCGAATGTACCCTTCATTATTAATGTTGTCATTGTCTGTACTGTGTCTTTGTCAAACATTGCACCTTCAGCAACCAAAAAAAGTGTTATTTCCAATTCAGGTTGTTCCGGCGGTGTCACAGTCAGCCATCTTGCCCCTTCGCCCATTGGTGCGTCTGTGTGAACCTTAAATCCAAGTTTGTTTACATAGAAATCGTATGCACTGTCCTGGTTAAGAACATAAATGCATGTATGAGTCATTTTCGTAATCATCTTTAAACTTTTTGTAAAAATGGGATTAATATTTCCTTGTTACCTCTCCAAAATTGCTATTTTACCCAACCATATGTTTCTGAAAAGCAGTTAGGAACGAAGAGTAAAGGATTTGTCTGTATTGCATTTCTTTTCATTTCCTGCTCTTTATGAAATGCTGAAGGTGTTTTTCCCGCAATCTTTTTAAACATTGAGGCAAAAGAAGTTGGACTGTCAAAACCGACCATTATACTTGCTTCTAATACTGAATATCCCTTTGCTAATAATATTTTAGCATTGTCCATCCTGATTTTTATCAGATAATTATTGGGTGTCCTTCCATAAATTGATTTAAACAGACGGATAAAATGAAACTTTGAAAAATGAGCCTGGCCGGATATATTGTTAAGGTCTATTTTGTCAGCATATTGTTTGTCAATAAATAGTTTTGCCCGGACTATTCTTTGGTATAAATATATTTTTTCGTACTGCTCCATTCTTTGTCAACAATTAAAGTGAGTTACTTTACTCCTTATAGTTAATACCGATCAGCTTCGCTATCCACCCAAGGGTTTTTATAGCTGCATCCGGAGGTCTTTTGGCAATGATTTCTTCCCGGTAATTTTTCATCAATACACTCATATACAACATCGCCTTGAAATTCATTTTAAAGTCTTTTCTTTTACCCGCCGTCAGTTTGTCTAACACTTTGCAAACATCTTCAAAATAGTTTTCCATTCGCAAGGCGGGCTGATGCGTGTTATAAACTGTCACCGTTCCCTGAGTTGGATTTCTGAATGCATGTGTAACGCCCTTAGGAACAGTGAGTTTATCCCCCTTTTTTGCAATCAGCCATTTATCTTTTATGAAAAACTCCATTTCGCCTTCCAGCACTTCATATGTTTCAATTGCGTGGGGGTGAATATGTACCAGGGGGTCTTTCATGTTACATCCCGGTAATAGTTCCCAATGAAGATCCAAGGATTTTCCCTGTGTATCAGCACCTGACTTTAAAACGGTAAACCTCATACCTAACAGTGACATATCTAATATCTGACCTTTTATAGCCATATTGATTCGTAAGTTTATTCGTAGTGCGTTTTAAAACAGTTGAGTGATATAAGTTCGCGTCTTGTCATTTTGATTTGCCAATAGTCATTTCCTTGTTGTAAGAAGGATTTGTTGAAATCAGGGTTATTTCATTTTTTGTTGTATCAATCACTGCCATTCCTGTCCACAAGCTGTCCTTATGATCGTCCTGAAATTTGAGAAATAAAGTGTCCTCGTTTTTGGTAAAAGTTCCTGCATAAAATACACTTTTCTGTGTCCCTAACACGTTACTTTGATATGAGAATGAGTTATTCATTCTTAACTCCAATTTGTCATGAGTCACTTTTCCAGATCTATACGCACTAAGTGTTACCGGAGATTTTCTCAATTTTCTTGTTTCGTTCATAACCTTTAGGCTCGCTTTGTCCGGAACTGTGCAAGATGCCAGGTAAAATAGCGCAAAAAGAAAAGGGCGCTTTGTGATAATCTGATTTTTAGGTAAGTGTCTAATAAAATGGTATAAGGTTCAGGTCATATGCCGTTGGAATATTTACTTCCGTCAGCCCACAACCGCAGTTAAATTTATAAATTAAAGCTCATTATTTTTACTAAAGTCCAAAGATCCTGATCTGGCTGAAACGGGAATGCTGGTGGCAGTGCCTTTGTGGTGTCAGCAGGATCATGTTCCTATACTGAACAGCCATTCCCATACCTCACCGTCCTCAGGGTCGTTAACAGTCCCAATACACACGAATCCATTTCTTTGGAGAATCCTGGTCGAATAATTATGCGCTGAAAATGTCCTGGCAGTTATTTTTATTAACGGATCGGTTTTAAGAGACAAGTCGACCATGAGCTTACAGATTTTGGTCCCTATTCCCTTATTTCTGTATTCTTCGTCTGTCCCGTAGGCGAGTTCTACAATTCCATTGACCGGAGGTCCTTTGAATCCCGCGCTGCCGACCAAATCACCATCCTGCTCAACAAAATACCCAATCCAGGGCTCCACAAACCCAACTTTTTTATAAAAGTCAATTGTCATCTCCAGGATCAACCTACGCGATGAGTCAGTAGTAGTAAACTGGTCGTTGTCCTCAAGTCGTTGCTTAATTGGAATGAGCAGCATTTTAAGTTTTGTTGCCTGAAGTCGATTATGTAGTATCGTCGGCATAGCGCCAGCGCAAATATTTTTTACTGTTTTTATTTTCAAAACAATTATTACAAATAATAAATTACAGCTTTTGAGTCATACCTGTCTTCAACTACTTTGCTTCGCTTGTCTACGCAATAAACGTATCTGTCCTCTATGGTTAACTTCATGGGTAAATACATGGAACCATTTGAAATAATTATTAACGCTGTCGTCACGACCAAACGGTGTTTGCTCATCAAGCCATTGATCGTTATGATTGGCCAACTCCGCAAGTGTTTTTGTCCGTACTTGTTCCAACTTGTTTAAGTAATAGAGCAGATCATGTCCTTTGATTTCCTGTCTCGCCCTTTCTCCCAAACTAAGCGCTGTGCCCCACTCATGTTTCTCTTCGTCACTCAGTTCCCGCTTTTCAAAAGTGGCCGCCTGATAACCTACTTCAGCAGCCGCAATGTGCAACAAAAGTGAACCTATTGAATTACTTTCCGGATCTTTCAAATAATCCAGTTCATTGACAGTTAAACCTTCAATGGCAGAAAGAGTAGTATGCCGAACATAATTCATCATTGAAACCAGGCGGGCTATTTGTGGACTAAACCCTGAAGTATCACCAATCAAATAAAGGTTTTGCTTAACCATAATAATTGTTAGTCTTACTGACTATGAGTGGCACCTAGCGGTTTGTATTTATTTTGGTTTGAATGTCATAATAAGGCCGCCAGTTGAAAGTTGCCGCGAGGAAACAAGCGTCAATGGTCTTGGAGTTAAGCCTTTTTGAAACAACGGCCTTCCGCTGCCAGCAATAACAGGCGCAACTCCAATGCGATATTCATCAAATAGATTGTCGTTAATAAATGTCCCGGAAAGATTAGCACTGCCAAAAACATACATATCGCCGCTACCCTGCGCTTTTAATTTGGATATCTCTGCGGATACATCTCCTTTTACCAAAGTTGAATTATTCCAGTCCACGGAATTCAATGTTCGGGAACAAACAAGTTCTGGAATTTTATTCATGAATTCGGCAATATCACCTATTTCTGTTTTCCATTAAGCAGCCATTCCCTCATAGGTAACGCGACCAAACACAAGATAGTCCGCTGCTTTTAACTGTTCCATGCTTATTTTTTCAAGTTCTGGTCCCCAAATTGTTTCGTGAAGGGATAAGTCCCAGTTTTTGTCGCCTTCAAAATAGCCGTCAAGCGTGATGAAGTTCCACATTATTAATTTTCTCATAGTCTTTTACTTTTGATAGTGATTAATCATGTTTATAGTGCTTACTAAAAGATATTCATAGAAGCAATCAATGTAATACTTCACTAATTTGAATCACTGGTTGTATATCGGTATAGTTCGGGATATCATTTCTGATTTTTTCTGCATATGGCCTGAATGAATTTTGATAGGCCGAGAGCCTGTCAAAGTAAAAATATCCAATAGCTAAATATGGAATTGGATCGGTTGGCATTCTGCCGGCGATGCCTTTGTCAATTTCATAAAACTTTAATGAGTCACCCAATAAACTGGCAACCATCGGCATGTGCTTATTAGAATAATAGTCCATATCAAATCTTTTCCCGTCACCATTTGGATATAATATTGTCACCTTAATCATACCCTTTTTTATTTGGTTATTTTCTGTGGATGTTTTCTGGCGAAAACCGAAGAGAAGTCCAACAAACACCAGGAGACCGGCAATTGAAATAACTTTAGTATTCATATTATTCAGGTTTAAATTTTTCTAAATTTGGCACTTTTATTTATAACCGTCAAATTGGATATAATCTTAAGTGCATCTTTTCGCCGTAAAATGACAGGTAACGACCAGAACTTTGCGCTGGGTCGTTCGCCCCAACCGAATAAATATCCAGTGATGCTGAGTTTGTTGATTTGTTAGTTGTTTTCACTGCTGATAGATGTTTTTATTGTGAAGTTCCATCCATTTGGCTGGGTCCGAAATATCCGTCCATCCAAATTCCCGATATAAATTGTGGGCGTCACCTGTGAGTAATATCCATCGCCTTAATCCCTGCAGATTCTGATGATTCATTACGATTTCCATCAACCACTTAGAAAGCCCTAACCCTCTGTACTCTTCTAAAATATATACATCACCCAAATATGCGATTGTTGCAAAGTCAGTAATTACCCTTGCAAATCCAATTTGCTTCTTGTCTTTATAAACTCCAAAACATAATGAATTATCTATCGAGGTTTGTACTTTGTCTCTTGGAATATTCAAACACCAATATGCGTTGGTAGATAAAAAATCATGAATTGCATCAACGTCTAACATTTCTTTGTTAGTTGAAATACAAAATTCTCCTTTGTATATGGTCATTTCTCTTTTATTTTCATTTATCTTATTCTAACCTCTCTTTTCTATTTCTCTGAATTAATATTATGTACATCACAAAAACAAAAGCGGCATAAAAAAATTGACCACGGGATACGCCTACTCCATATGGAAACCAAATGCCTGGAATAACATGCAATGCAGATACTTCTTGTGGATACATGGCAATTGTCACCAATAATAGTGCTAAATAAACCAATAAATCTTTGGTGCCTTGTTTATGGACTCCCTGGTAGAGCGTAAATAGCATCACTGCCAACAACAACAATCTCAGATAACCTGAAATTGTCTGAAAATGTGTATGGCTGGAATTGGAAACCGAGGGAAGCGAAAGTAATTGGGATGCCATGAATAGTAAAGTAAATAGTGTAATAATTTTAGGCAGCCATTTGGGTTTACGCAGGTCAAACCATTCCCGCCAGGCCATTAGCCAACTGCCAAGCACCAATGGTCTGAGGATAACTGTTCCTACAAAAGAGGCTTGCTGTCCACTCTCTATTTGAAACCAGAAGTAAACAGCCTGATTCAATCGCATCAGCCCTACCAAAACCAAAGCAATGATAAACCATGTATAAGATTGCGTTTGTTTTCTACTTCTATTCAGTAAAAACATCGTTATCGCCAGCAAAACAAACATTACCGGCAAAACAACTTCCACGATATAGCCTTTTAT
>DASYSW010000218.1:0-3796 GCA_036002905.1 Chitinophagaceae bacterium | reverse complement strand
AGAAACTCGATGACAAAACGAAAAGAACCATAAATAACTGTGTATAGAATCAAGACCGTGCCGGGCTTAGTATTTTGCGTCAACAATAATGATCCCGTGATAATGATCAGGAATACAAAGCCTGACTCAACCAACTGCACGGGAAAAAGAGGAATACCTTCATAATAGCTGGTAAATCCATCCTGCACATGTTTAGGTCCATAGATCACACCCTTTTTGGAAGGTTTTCCATGGCAACAACCGACAGAAAAACACCCGATCCTTCCAAACGCCAAAAAGGTAGCTATTCCCAGAATTGTTATGTCGAGATAAGAAAGCACCGGAAGCCCCAATGCAATTAGAACAACTGAACACATGATCAGTATCGCGATCTCGTGATGATAGTAAACGATCACCTCTTTACCGATGATCAGTTTCGTTGCTATAATAAGCAAAAAGAAAGTTGCGGCAGCCGTTGCGCTCATCAAGAGTATAATAAGAACAGAAAGGTTTAACGAATAGCACAGCACAATTCCCAGCATTATTCCCAATAGAAATCCTAGCACCCCAAAAAAATGGAAGGAACGTACGCGTCTTTTAAAAAAAATCAGGTTTAATTCAGGCTTTAGCATATTAACGGTGAAATATTCTTAAAAAAAATGCAGACAAAAATCAAAGCTCGAATCGGACAAAACAAGTAACTACCTTAGTCATTTTGAAATCACCTTATCCAGTATCGCAAATCTATTGGCATATTTGGCTCTAACATCGCCAGCAGTATTACCCCCTGAGAAATATAACACAAATGTTTCTGCAAAATCTTCGTCGTGATTGGTGAAACTATATCTTGATGCTCCTAACCCATCTTGCTTGGCGGCTTTTTCCCATTTTGTCCAGAATTCTGAATCCGCTTTTTGCTGTTCGAATGAGATCAAATGACCAAATTCGTGTACTATCGTAGTTGCAAGGATTTTTTTATCGACATACTTTCCGGCCCCGCTCAAGTATAAGTTGATAGTCCCCGTAGTGCTGGCATCAGCTGCTGCATTAACGTCAGTACGATTCCCCGGATCTACGACAAGGGTTTTCATTAAGGTAAAGAATTTAGGGGGTATTACCGATAGTGCGTAGTCTACCCGGTCAAAAATTTCGCCATCATCTATTCCGATTGATTCTGCAATTATCAAAGTAAAGGACGTCCCTCCAAAACTGTAATTCATCTTCCAGGCATTCTGGGAAGCACCTGAAGCGAATTTAAAAGCAGTAACAGTTTCCATTGAGCTCTTCAATGTATCTGCTTTACGATCAGGAATGGGTTGCAAGTCTCCTACTGGCTTAGCATTAAACTGTTGATTAATATTTGTAACGGTTTGTTCCGAGAGTTTGAAGGTTCCTCCTTCAGACTTAAACCTGAATACAAAACTCTGTCTGCGTTTTAACCACTCTTTGTAGGCAAGTTCAGGCCTTAAGAACTCTTTGGCCAGTATACCGGCTGAAATCGCTTCCACTCCGGCTTTAATAAAAAACTGGGCAGCCTGATCGAGCGACAAACCAGTCACTAAAGAACGTACCCTATCAAATTCATAATTAACAATTTCATTATCCGCAAGAATAGTCTTGAGAATTATATCATTTAGGTCGATTGAAATTGTAAAAAGCCCTGTTTTAGGTTCCTTGTTCAATTTCATCGGCATCAACCCAGGCATCGCCAAAAGTTTCTGCATATCAGAGTATCCGAAATCGAATAGCCCTAGTAATTGACTGATTAGAGGGGGAGAGAATTTCGCTTTGGTAAGGCTTTGTTTAGAAAGATCCGCTCCATAGTATGAAGAGATATCTCTGAGGACTTTGAATTCTTCCTGATCAATCTGATTATCCTCAATCACGATATTTACAAGATCATCAAGAGGATTTGGTGTAAGCGATTTTATATTGCTTGCCTGAGTGATTTTAGGAGCATATACCCTTATCAACTTTAAGTAAATACCTTCTTTGCCCAGAATAATTTTTGCCATTGCATCCTCATCGATCCGGAAATCTAGGTCTGATAACAATCTTCTTAAATCCCAATCGTCGATTCCCACTTCGACAGCTTTCGCTCTCAACAACCCCCAATCAGATTGAGAAATTTGATTATCAGAAAGAGCCGTGTCCAGAATGGGCTTAAACAGCTCTTTTGGGTCCGGCGGCTTGGGAACTTCTTTTTTTGGTTCTTGTGGAAGTTGCTTTTTTTCGTCATTTGATTTTTCGGAGTCACCAGGACATCTGCTTAATCTTAATCCTGTCTTTAATCCTCTTTTATGTTTTCCGGGCAGTTTGATTTCTTTGCCTAAAACAATCTTTGATACCACTCCCACCGCCGTATTATCCGCTTCCTCTTCAAGCGCTGTATTGGAATTTTCCTGTGACAAACCGGACCCTTTCTGCTGCATTACATGTGCTAGTTCATGTGCCATCAGTGCATCTCCGATCAGGGTGCCTGGTTTATACTCGCCACTACTAAATGCGATGTGTTCTCCCACAGTAAAGGCCCGGGCATTCATTTGGCTTGAGAGACTGGCGGCATGGTGATCGGTATGTATTTGAACATTTGAAAAATCAGCTTCAAAAGCTGATTCCATTTTACTCCTGATTTTACCATCTATGCTGGTTCCATGTCCTAAACTCTGCATCACCTGCTGCGGCGACTGATTGCTATGCGCACTTCCCGCGTGGGCTTTAAATTGAACCGAAGTCTTATTTGTATTTTTTGCTGTACCTGTTGAACTTTCAGCCAACATCGCAGTAACATCTTCTGGTACGTCCTCAAGTTTTCCTCTACGTTTCCATTGATTCACTGCCGTTTTTACACGTAATAAAATCATTCCGATCAATTCAATTGCAGTTTTTGCTTGGCCTCCCCGCGGTTCATAGCGAAGGGCGAGTGCTTCGATCTGTTCGGGGGTGCTATTAGTATGCCTGGCAAAAATATCGCGGATATAAGGGCAATTGTCGGAACTATAAGGTGTTCCTGCCAGTCCCTCATCAACAGTTCTACATACTGCCTCATTAAGCGTTGCGAGGAATTCTGATTTGGTCATCACTCCTTCCGCCGGTGACATATCATCGTCAATGATAAGTCTTGCCGATGCCGTTTGTTCCGGTGCATCTTTTCGTTGAATAATAGAACCTGATTGTTGTAAAGTATGCATCAGTTCATGCGCCAGCAATTTTTTTCCTGATCCGGTTTGCGGTCTGTATTGTGCCGCTCCGAATACAATATTGTTTTGATGAGTATAAGCTAATGCATTTATATCCTTAGCAGACCGGTTGGCTTGTGCATCATCATGTATCCTTACTTTACTGAAGTCAAAACCAAAGCGTCTCTCCATAAAATTCCTTGTGGTCGTATCCATTGGCTGCCCGGGAGACTGTATGGCACGGTTTACAGAATTTGTAACAGGTGAAGATCCATTGCCGGATTCTTTTCTTTGCAATCCTTTTTCGTCTTCATCTTCTTCTTTTTCACATTTATCACATTTACGATGGATCGTATTGGTCGAAGAAATTTTTGGCTGTAAAGTTTCATTACCGCTCATTCGAATTATCTTATCAGCCATTGCATCGGCTTCCTGTTCGTATTTGTCGCCTGGCGTATTAACAGTTAGGTTAGTTTGCAATATGGGTTGACGTGAGGGGTAAACAGGTATTTTCTTAAAAATAAATGCGGTGCCATTCAAAATATATCCTTCATTACCTTCCAATGATTCAACTTTCGTCTCATGAAAGCTCGTGTCCTTCATGCCAGCATGATTCTTTTGACCATTCTGTAGGTGTG
>DASYSW010000217.1:0-13864 GCA_036002905.1 Chitinophagaceae bacterium | reverse complement strand
GATCGATTCATCATATTTTGTATCGGCACAATAGACATAGGTCTTACCCGGCGGGCCAACCTCTGTTACCCATTCGTTTCTTATCAACTCTCCGTCTTTTGTGGTATAGTTTTCGCCATCCTTTAGTTGATCATAAAATGCAACCGGGATCTCATATTCCTTTGCTTTTTCAACGATCAATTTTCTCCTGCCTTTTTTTTGATGAAATGAAAATCCATAGCACTCGATACGATGGTTAGTAGGAAAACATTTTACAATGAATTTTTCTTCGTCTGCTAAAGTTTTTTCGCCACTGATCGTATGGAAGTATAATTTATAAGGTAGGGTGGTGTTAGCCACTTTCAACTGCCACTCCATGATCTCCTGTAAAGGCGATGGAGCATATATATGCAGGTCCTGCAAATGGTTTAGCAAACCAAAACTGTTTATCAATCCTATTAGACCAAAATAATGGTCTCCATGCAGATGAGAAATAAAAATGTTAGAGATCCTGCTTCGCCTGATCCTGTATTTTATCATCTGAATTTGTGTGCCCTCACCGCAGTCGACTAAAAAAAGATCTCCATCCATCGTTACAACCTGGCTGGTCGGGTGACGGTCAAATGCCGGAACGGCAGAGTTATTTCCAAGGATAGTCAGAGCGAGCATCGGTAAAATTAAAAAGTAAAAATTCAAAATGAAAAAAACGAGCCCTTTGAATTTTTAATTTTGGCTTTTGGATTAAAACCTATTGAAATCTTCTTAATGTTCTTTCTATTTGTCCGAGATAGCCTGCACCGAAAAGATTGAGATGGATAAGAAGGGGATATAGATTGCAGACGTCCCATTGCTCATGGTAATTATTGGGAAACGGGTAATGATAGTTATATGCTTCGTAAAAAGATTTGTCGAAACCGCCGAATAAGGTTGTCATTGCAAGATCCATACTACGATGGCCAAAATACACAGCGGGATCGATCAACACCGGCACTGAGTCCCGGTCGCACATAAAATTCCCGCTCCAGAGATCACCATGAAGTAAGGCAGGTTGTTCGTTATTGAATATGTCTTTAAGCGCCTCATAAAGATTTTCAAAGGAGTTGAGATGATTTGCATGAAGCATTCGGTTTTCTTTTGCCCGCTTGACTTGTGGCTGAAGCCGGCAATGAACAAAAAACTCGGACCAATTGCTATACTGATCGTTTTGTTGAGCTAAGGCCCCCATATAATTGTCTTCCTCAAAACCAAAGTAAGGGTTTGTAACATGATGCAGGGCGGCTAACTGTTTACCAAACTTTTTCCAGAATTGGTCCGTTCTTAATCCCTCTCCGATCCAGCCGAGTACGAGGAACTGGTAATTATCAATTTCATCATCAACGATCACAGGAGGAATGCGAAGGATGTTTTGATTGCCAAGAAATTCGAGCCCCTTTCTTTCTTTTTGAAAAAGCTCGGGATACTGTGTTGCTAAGTTGACTTTTACGAAGAATGTGTGGTGATCGGTTACCACTAGCTTATAGGTGTCATTAATCGAGCCGCCCCCAACAGGATAGAACTGCATTTGTGAAATTGGGACCTTCAATTTGTCGGAAAGGCACTGATTAAGATATTTTTGAATAGATGCATTTATCATCACAGTCTCGAGTAGGTGGACGAAACGTGAATCGTGAGTAACCCTCACGGCTGAGGGCTGACAACTCACGGCGTTGAGTCTTCATCCAGCAGCTCCCTCTCAATTTCCTCCATCTGGATGATGTCCCAGGCTTCGCTCTCTGTGGGTGTAATATTCATCATTTCGAGCAATTGATCTTTGTCAAGGAACTCTTCCACCTGGGGCTGAAGTTCACATATTACAAAGGAAGCGTTGGTTTCGTAAAATTTTTGTTGGACCTTAACTAAATTTTCCGCAGAAATATTGTCTAAATAACGGAGCTCTTTCAAATTCAGAACAATGTTTTTAATGTCGGATTGGAGGAAAGATGCTAAGCGATCGGATAATTCTTCTGTCATAGTAGCAGATAATTCGGGCTGAAGCAACGTGATGACATGAAATTTCTCTTTGGTATCTATTTTGACCTCCATACAACTAAGTTTATCAACAATACGTTTATAATTAGAAATTAAGAACAGTCAAAAATATTCGTTATTATTGTATCACAAGCAATTAACCCAAAATGGATAACAATTTTTCTACACAGGTAAAAGAGATCATTTCATTCAGCAGGGAGGAAGCGTTGAGGTTGGGGAATGATTTTATCGGTACCGAGCATCTTCTTCTCGGTTTGATCCGCGAGGGAGATAATACAGCGATCCGGATTCTGAAGAGCTTTAATGTTGATCTCTATGAACTGAGAAAAGAGATCGAATTAGCTGTGAAAGACAAAACCGGGAAAAATATTGCAAATATCAATAGCCTTCCATTAACGAAACAAGCAGAAAAAGTAATACGTGTTACAGTGCTTGAAGCAAAAGCCTTAAAGAGCACAACCGTGGAAACTGAACACCTGATGCTCTCCATTCTCAAAAACAAAGAAAATATTGCTACACAAATCTTAAATCAATTTGACGTGGACTACGATTTATTCAGACAAGAGTTAGGCATAGTTAAATCCAACGATGTTCGCTCAGAATATTCTGAGGAGAACGACGACGATTTTGATGAAGAAAAGAAATATTCTCAGTCTAAATCGTCAAGGCAGCAGGGCACTGCAAAAAGTAAGACACCGGTGTTGGACAATTTCGGCCGCGATATAACAAAGCTCGCCGAAATGGGAGCTCTCGACCCGATTGTTGGCCGCGAATCAGAGATTGAAAGAGTGTCACAAATTCTTTCGCGCCGCAAAAAGAACAATCCCATTCTTATTGGTGAGCCCGGCGTTGGTAAAACAGCCATTGTAGAAGGTCTTGCCCTCCGTATCGTTCAGCGTAAAGTATCAAGGGTGCTTTTTGATAAAAGAGTCATCTCCCTTGACCTGGCTGCGTTGGTGGCGGGTACAAAATACCGTGGTCAATTTGAAGAAAGGATGAAGGCGATCATGAATGAACTGGAAAAGAATCGTGACGTGATCCTTTTCATTGATGAAATACATACGATTGTCGGCGCAGGAGGAGCGAGCGGTTCTCTCGATGCGAGTAATATTTTCAAACCCGCCTTATCGAGGGGTGAATTACAATGTATCGGCGCGTCTACATTGGACGAGTACAGGATGTATATTGAAAAAGATGGAGCATTGGATCGGCGCTTTCAGAAAGTAATGGTTGATCCGCCCTCTGTTGAAGATACGATCAAGATATTGGTGAACATAAAACCTAAATACGAAGATTATCACAACGTAATTTATGATGATGAGGCGATTGATGCGTGTGTGAAACTTAGCGACCGTTACATTACCGACAGGCTTTTACCTGACAAAGCCATTGATGTAATGGACGAAGTAGGAGCAAGAGTTCACCTCAAAAATATTAATGTACCACCTAACATCGTAGATCTTGAAAAAAAGATCGAAGATGTAAAAAATGAAAAGAACAAGGTGGTAAAGAGCCAGAAATTTGAAGAAGCGGCGTCTTTACGCGACACGGAGAAGCGCCTGGGCGAAGAATTAGACAAAGCCAAATCGGAGTGGGAAGAAGAAAGCAAACACAAACGTTACCCGATTGGCGAAGAGCAAATAGCTGAAGTCGTGAGCATGATGACAGGCATCCCTGTAAAAAGAATGGTGCAGGCAGAAAGCGAAAAGCTCCGTAAGATGGCCGATGATATGAAGGACATGGTGGTCGGTCAGATGGATGCAATTCAAAAAGTGGTGAAGGCTATCCAGCGTAATCGTGTTGGGTTAAAAGATCCGAAGAAACCCATTGGTACATTCATTTTCCTGGGACCAACTGGCGTTGGTAAAACAGAATTGGCAAGAGCATTAGCAAGATACATGTTCGACTCAGAGGATTCGTTGATCAGAATCGATATGAGTGAATACATGGAGAAATTTACGGTAAGCCGTTTGATCGGTGCTCCTCCGGGATATGTTGGTTACGAAGAAGGCGGCCAGTTGACGGAAAGAGTTCGCCGTAAACCTTACAGTGTAATTCTTCTGGATGAAATTGAAAAGGCACACCCTGACATTTACAATATCTTGTTACAGGTACTTGATGATGGCCAGCTCACCGATGGTCTCGGAAGAAAAGTTGATTTCAAGAATACGCTGATCATTATGACATCAAATATTGGTGCGCGTCAATTGAAGGATTTTGGCGCTGGTGTTGGTTTTGCTACTACCTCAAGGGTTCAAAATGAAGATGAAGCAAACAAAGCGGTGATCGAAAAGGCATTGAAGAGAACTTTCTCACCTGAGTTCCTGAACAGGATCGACGATGTGGTGATCTTCAATTCACTTAGTAAAGAAAATATTTTTGAGATCATTGATATCCTGATGAAAGGTGTCATGAAGAGATTGAGTAATCTTGGATTCAACCTTGAATTGACCGAGGATGCAAAATCTTTCCTGGCTGATAAGGGTTATGATGTGCAGTTTGGTGCTCGTCCCCTTCACAGGGCCATTCAAAAATATTTGGAGGATCCATTGGCGGAAGAAATTCTCAGCCTGCACGTAAAGGCGGGAGATATTTTAGAAGCTGATCTTGACAAAGAAAATAACAAGCTGAAGTTCTCCTTCAAGAAAGTCGAAGAGAAATCGAAAGCTTAATTGAACAATAATTAAATTCAAAAGGAGTGTCGTTTACCGATGCTCCTTTTTTATTTTTGCTCCAAATTGCGGACAGTCAGCATGAAAAAAATCATCGTCACAATTGACGGTTGGTCGAGTACCGGGAAAAGTACGTTGGCGAAGCAACTCGCCAGGGAGCTGGGATACATATATGTTGACAGCGGTGCAATGTACCGTGCCATCACACTTTATTTTTTGCGCAATCATGTTGACTGGACAGACAAGAAAGAGGTAAAAAAAGCATTGAAAGACATCAATATTGAATTTCAAAATAATCCCACAACAGAAATAAGTGAAATATACCTGAATGGTGAAAATGTCGAGTATGTTATACGCGACCTCGTAGTGGCAGAAAAAGTAAGCGAGATAGCTGCCATTAAGGAAGTACGGGAATTTGCTGTTGCACAGCAGCAGAAAATGGGAGCAAAAAAAGGCATTGTTATGGATGGCCGGGATATTGGTACGGTCGTATTTCCACGCGCCGAGTTAAAAATTTTTATGACTGCAGATAGTTCTGTTAGGGTGGAAAGAAGGTTCAAAGAATTGTTCGAAAAGAACCCGAATATTACGATCGAAGAAATAAAGTCGAATCTTGAGATGCGTGACTATATCGATTCTCACCGTGAGATAAGCCCTCTTAAGCAAGCAAAAGACTCTATGCTTCTTGACAACACCCGGCTTACTGAACAGGAGCAGTTTCAAAAGGCGATGGATTGGGTCGTAAAAAAACTATCCGTTCGATAACTGATTGTTGTTACACGATATACGATCGATAGAAAAAATCCGAAAAAAAAAATTTAGTGAATATCCTTGCAATTATAAATTCTTGATTGTAGTTTGGCACTCGAAATCACCTCCATCTTCTTACCGGAAAGCCCCAAAATTTTCACTGTGACGTACCCGATTGATCAGCTTCGATCATTTAGTTGATAATCGTTAGTCTTACAGGTAATCCATTTGTAAAGAATCTTTACAAATCTCTCCTTTGAACTGGCCTAATGGACAACAGCTCCATTACCTAAAATCCCTCCTGTCAATAGCCTTCAAGCTATGAATCACCTTCATTAAGGATGATTTAACCCATCATATTGTTAACTAAAACCTTGAAGCAATGAAAAAAGTTCTACTTCTTTTAGGGATTGTGCTGAGCGCATCCATCGCAACAATTGCGCAGTGCAGTCTTTCACTCAGCAATGTGTCTGTTCAACTCGTTGGGGTTCCTACGGCAATCGGGCCAAATAAAACCAAGGCAACTTTTAATATACAGTTTGACTTGAGTTATAACCCTGGGGGTAAGTATGTCTATATTCACTCTTACCTCGCTGCGGATTATCCAAGTCCTGCTGCTTTTAGTTGCAACGGCAATAATACGCCTGCTGTGAGCCCTCCGACACATACCCAACTTGGCACGGCCATCGATGATATCGGAAAATCATTTATCGATATTGGCCTTGATAACAGCGCAGGCCATGGTGCGCTTAATACGCCGGTTCCGGTAACTGTTCTGACGAGCTATAGCCCTGATCCGACAGTTGTGCTGATTAAACCGTCGAATTCGCCCGGGATGACAGTGGCCAAAACATTTACAGGAGGTTCGACCGATCATTTTGTAATGAAAAATGTTACGGTAATATTTAACCAGAGCTGGAATACAACGATGAAGGTAAAAACTGACGTTTGGGCCTCCAATGCTAACTCAGCAAACAGTGCTGCCCAATGTTATATTTGCGGAGCACAGCACGTTTTTAATGATCCTACCATTACAGGGTTCAAAGTATGTTCCGTTCCAAGAACATTAACCCTGGGTTTGCAAACAACTTCGGCAACCCCCATCACTGTTTCTTATAACTTATACAAGAGTGATGGCGACGCTGCCTTTGAACCGGGAACTGAAGATACACTGGTTGGCTCAGGTGGTCCGTACACCATCAGTGCTGGCAGCCCCTGGTCGGCCACAAATATTTCTTATACCGGTAACAACGCGAAAGGCGAGAAAAGCGACATATGGGTTGCTGTAACATCGTCTCAAAGTTCAAATACGATTCTGGCTCTGTTTTCAAATCTATGTTCTTCCCTTCCTGTTAACCTTACCTACTTCTATGCAAAGAGGTCCAGTGCCAACAACGTAAACTTGACGTGGCAAACTGCACAGGAAATAAATTCGAGCGGTTTTGAAATTCAGAGAAAAATAGGTGGCGGAAGTTGGCAGGTAATAGCATTTGTGCAATCAAAGGCAATTAATGGCAATAGCAATTCACCATTGAATTATAGTTATGTTGACAATAATTCAGCAAATGCCATAACTGAGTACCGCCTGCGCACTGTCGACATCGATGGCAGTTCGAAATTTAGTGACATAAGATCGGTGCGTGGCGAAGGTCAGGCAGGCAGCATAATTATGTATCCCAATCCAAGTGCTGATGGTAAAGTAAAGGTCATTTTCGATGATATTAGTGGTACCCGCGATGTTTCGTTAACAGACATGAGCGGACGGTTAATAAGACAATGGGCAGGAGTGACGAATAATAATCTTGAGATCAGTAACATTCCTGCAGGTTATTACAGCCTTCGCGTAATTAACCGGGAAACTGGTGAGCAATCAGTAGAAAAGATGGTTGTTAAGCAACATTAAGAAATAAAGTTTTACATAAAAGGGCAGCCAGTTGGCTGCCTTTTTTATTTTACTGGGCAGTTAATTTGCATGACTTGGCAGATCAAAAGCCCTACCTTCTTACTAACCAATTCACTAATTTTAATACAAACAATTTTGTTTGAAAACCTGGACCTATAGACTGCTTCAACCCTTTATTATTTTATTGGGGATCTTCATTGCAAGTATCATCGGCTATATAGTTCTTGAAGGGTATAATTTTCTTGATGCCGTTTATATGACAACTATTACGGTGACCACTGCAGGTTTCCAGGAAGTAAGACCACTGAGTACCGGGGGTAAAATATTTACAATAACATTACTTATAGCAAGCTGGGCATCCTTTGCCTTTGCGCTCACGCGTATTACACAATTTGTAACGAGTGGAGAAATCCATAAGTATTTTAAAATAAGAAGAATCATGAAAGAAGCTGATAAATTACACGGTCATGTGATCATTTGCGGTTATGGCCGCAACGGTCAGCAAGCATGTCACACCCTGAAAATACATAACGTGCCGTTTGTGGTGATTGAGAAAGACGAATCAAGAATGGAACACCTTAGCAATGATAATCCCGGCCTGATCTTTTTTACAGGCGATGCCACAGAAGACTGGGTGTTGAAGAAAGCTGGTATTGATCGCGCAAAAGCACTTATCACGGCGTTGCCCGACGATGCAGACAACGTATTTATCGTGCTTACTGCCCGCTCTATCAATAACAGTATCCGAATCATCAGCAGGGCGTCTAAGCACAGCTCGATTCAAAAATTGAAGAAAGCCGGTGCAGACAATGTGATCATGCCTGACAGGATCGGAGGCATACACATGGCCACTCTTGTGTCGAAACCTGATGTGGTCGAGTTCATTGATTTTTTATCAAGCGAGGATGGAGAGACGATACATATTGAATCTGTTGATTACCACAATTTGCCCGAAGCCATTAAAAATAAACCGCTGACTGAAGTAATGAACTGGAAAAAGACCGGCGTGAATTGCATCGGAATTAAAAACCGCGAAGGGAAATTTGTCATTAATCCTCCGCAGGATGTGATCATTGGAGAAGGTATGAAGGTCATAGTGCTTGGAACCCGCGTGCAGATCAATGAAATGAAAGGCAACCTTGGGTGATTGCAGGATTTATTTGAATGCCGGTGGCCGTCAAACGTCAAACGTGAAAACTGTACAGGGCTCTCACGTTTCACATTTCGCGTTTGCCTTCGCCTTACTTTCCCTTCACACTGACCAATTCGATCTCAAATACCAACAACGATCCTCCCGGTATGCCGTTATAATCACTGGGACCATAACCAAGTTGATAAGGGACGTATACTTTATACTTTGAGCCCACTGGCATCAATTGCAACACTTCTGTCCAACCCCTGATCACATTCGTTAACGGGAATTCTGCTGGCTCGCCGCGTTTGTACGAATTATCGAATTCCTTACCATCCAGGAAGGCTCCTTTATAATTGCATACTACCGTGTCCTTGAGACCAGGCTTTGGCCCTGTACCCTGGGAGATCACTTCATATTGCAATCCAGATGCTGTGGTAACAACTCCTTGTTTCGTTTTGTTGACAGCCAAAAAATTGTTACATGCATCGATATTGGGTTTTGATTTCACCATTTGTTGTTTGTTTAGATAGGTCATTAAAACGTTGCTGGTTTGTGCATCATTCAGCAGTGTTGGCTTTCCGCTCATTGCGTCATTGATAGCCTTCGTTACAAGGGTGCTGTTGATCTTCGTCACACCCTGCTGCCGGTAAAAGTTTGCGATGCTTAGCCCCATGGCATAATTCGCTGAATCTTCCAATGTTTTTAACTGGATGGCAGGAGTTGTAGTTTTTACGGCAGGTTTTTTAGCCGCACCAGTTTGTGCGTACATAAACGACACTGCAAAGATCAGGGTACTGCTGGCGATGATTTTCTTCATGGATGATTTTATTAAGCGGCAAAAATAAAGTTTAACCGAATAAATCAGGCGCTTTCAATCCTTTAATTTCGTTAATCATGATCAAATCTTCCATTGCTGTTTATCGCAATGCGTACGCAGGATTGTCAGTTGCAACCTGGTGGCTGGCCTTTGTGATGTTCGTAAACCGCGCGGGCACAATGGTACTTCCATTTCTGACGGTTTACCTTCGGGAGGAGATGAATTATTCCATTACTTCGGCGGGCTGGGAAGTCGCATTTTTTGGAATAGGTGCCATACTTGGAAATTTTATTGGGGGAAGGTTGACTGACAAGATCGGGTTTTATCCGGTGCAATTCTGGAGCTTGTTCCTGAATGGCGTGTTGTTTATTGCATTGGGGCAGTTGCGGGCGTTCTGGCAAATTGGCTCCTGCATGTTTATTATTGGTGTTGTCGGTGAGGCATTTCGCCCGGCCAACGCTGCCGCGATAGCTTACTATAGTCTGCCGGGAAATCGTACAAGGTCGTATTCACTTAGCCGGCTCGCTGTTAATCTCGGATTCTCCATTGGTCCAGCTGTTGGTGGCTTATTGGCATTTCAATATTTATTTTGGGCAGATGGGGTGAGCTGCATGCTCGCGGCACTTCTTTTACGGGCTGCGTTAAGACCGGCGACCGCTACCAGTAAAAAGGAAAGCAATACCACTGGGCAAAAGTCGTCCTCTGTTTGGAAAGATGAAGTCTACCTGCGATTCACTTTTTTTATTTTTTTGTCGGCACTTTGTTTTCTTCAAATGTTTAGTCTTCTTCCAGTTTTCTTTAAGGAGGAGTTGCAGCTCAGCAAACCGGTCGTTGGTCTCGTGCTGGCATTGAACGGGTTGATCATTGTTGTGGTGGAGATGGTACTGGTGTTTAAACTGGAAGGCAGGCGATCTCCTGTGCAATATATTTCTACAGGAACATTTCTTGTCGGTCTTTCATACCTGGTATTAAATCTTCCTTTAGGTGGCCTTTCTCTTGCATTGCTTGCCATGATCATCATAACCGTTGGAGAAATGCTGATGTTTCCTTTTATCAATACGTTCTGGGTGAGCAGGAGCAATGAATACAATCGTGGACAATATGCTGCTTTGTTCACAATGTCATTTGCGATGGGACAGGTATTAGCTCCTGCATTCGGATCTCAAATCGTTCAACATGCGAGCTATACTGCCCTTTGGTATGCCGTTTTTGTATTGTGTATCGTTTCATCGGTCGGTTTTTACGCGTTCAAAAAACATTATCGTGCATGAAGAGTTTTGTAAAAGACATTCAACTGAGATGGTCCGATTTGGATCCAAATTTTCATTTGCGTCATTCGATCTACTACGATTGGGGAGCTTTTAGCCGCATCGAGTTTTTACGGGAATATGATCTTACTGCTCAGATCATGCAACAATTGCATTTTGGTCCCATCCTTTTCAGGGAAGAATGTTTATTTAGAAAAGAGATCAGGGATGGTGATAAAATAACTATTGACCTCACGTTATTAAAGGCGAGGAAAGATTATTCAAAGTGGAGCATCAGGCACCGGGTCATGAAAAACACTGACACCCTCTCTGCAATCCTGACAGTAGATGGAGCGTGGATCGATACTGTTAAAAGAAAGTTGACCTTGCCTCCATCAATCGCAGAAAAAGTTTTCAGTGAAATGCCAGTTGATGAAAATTTTCAGTGGATGGAGTGACGAAAGAATCGCCAAGCATTACCAGTTTTGAAGGATGCCTTGCTGCGAAGCCATTTAACAGGTTGCGGATAAAACTGTTTTCTTTATATGGTTGAAGATGATCCTTTAATGTCTCTGCATCGGTGATCTGGGTGTCGTTCGTAATATATCCCATACCATACAGCTTTCCGTGAAGAACTAGAATGCAGGATTTGTCGTCGCCATTCACTCCCTTGTCCACGATGGCAAACGATGGCTTGGAACTCAATGACTGCACCGCTTTTTCCACTCGTTCGTTGTAGGTTTCAGGGTCTTCTCTCTGCTCGCAAGCGCCCAAACATTCTTCACCACAGGGTTCATTCGATGATTGCATAAAGCAAAGCCGCGGACACAGATGAAATTCTTTGATGAGTTTTCTTAGCATAGAATGACCATCGACGAGATAGTGAAAACTGTGAACAGGAGTGAGGTGCTTTTTATTTTTTTCAATAGCCAATCGCTTATATCCGTTCTGGTCCTCGTAAGTAAAGATGCCATACACGTCTTCCCATCTCTTTTGCGAATAATTGAAAATGGGCCATAGGCGTTTGATCTCCGATGATTCAAGAATATGGGCCATCAATTCCGTACCACACGTATGAAAACTGATCGCGTATGTATAGCGGATGAAATTTTGTTTTTGTCGGGTGTCGAGGTTACTGCTGAAATGACTATTGACACGATACCTGATATTTTTTGCCTTCCCCACATAAATGATCTTTCCTTTTTTATCGTGGAAATAATAGACGCCGGGTTGATAGGGAAGGTTTTGAAAATGTTCTTTCGGCACATTAGGGGGCAGCATTTGTTCCTTAGAGCTTCGTGCAAGACTTTTCACGATATATTCTTGCGAATCGTTTTCCAGTAATTTCTGAAAAACTTTCACGGTTGCTTCCGCATCACCACCTGCACGGTGACGATTATTTATTTGAATATCCAGGGAGCGGCAAAGCTTGCCAAGACCGTAAGAAGGTAAACCAGGTAGTATCTTACGACTAAGCCGGACAGTACAAAGTCTTTTGGCGTTGTATTGGTAACCGCACGCTTCTAAATGTGATTTGACAAAGGAGTAATCAAAGTTTACGTTGTGTGCAATGAAAATATTCTCGTTTAAATGTTCAAACACTGCGTCCGCCACGTCTTCAAAAAGGGGAGCGGATGCTACCATTTCATCGGTGATACCCGTCATGGCCTGGATATAGCGGGGAATGGACTGGCGGGGATTGATGAGTGTTTCGAATTTTTTTACAACGCTGGTGCCGTCAAACACATGGATGGAAATTTCCATGATGCCATGAGCTGCAGCATAGCCGCCTGTAGTTTCTATGTCGACAATTGCATACATTGGGTTCGAACTGTAAATAAATGAAAAATGAAAAATGTAAAAAGGAAAACCTTAGATATTTTTTCATTTTACATTTTGACTTTTGCCTTCGTCGAAGTTCGTAAATAGCTGCGAAAAATGACCCATGAAAAATTTATAATGTTTCGGAACAGGCTGACGAAAGTTTTTCGTTACGTAGGCCGGCAGGCACGGCGGTTACATGTTTCCTGCTACCGCGTATATGACCATGATTTGCCGGAATTTCCATTTTGCATCGAGATATATGAAGACAAATTATACGTGGCCGAATACAAACGAAATCACGGTTTAACCGAAGAACAATATGACGATTGGACAAGGAGAAGCATCACTGTGATGAGTGAAGTCTGTGGAGTATTACCGGAACATATTTTTCTGAAACAGAGAAAAGTAAAAAGTGGCAAAACTGATCAATACAAAAAGACAGCCGGGCAAAAAACTGAATTTATTGTACAGGAAAATAGTTTGAAGTTTATCGTCAATCTCAGCGATTATCTTGATACTGGTTTGTTTCTTGACCACCGTGTGACCAGGGAAATGGTCAAAGAAGAATCCGCCGGAAAAAAAGTCCTGAACCTTTTTTGCTATACCGGTTCTTTCTCGGTATACGCGGCAGCAGGTGGTGCCAGTGAAGTGGTATCGGTCGATCTGTCGAAGACTTATTTAGAATGGGCCAAGAGAAATATGGCACTGAATGAGTTCAGCAATAACGCCCCTTGTGCCACCGCTGGCCACATCTCTTTGGCGTCAGACGAAGCTGAAGGCGGCACGCGGTTAGGAGAAGGGGGGAAATACCAATATATTCATGCGGATGTGATGCAATACGTCGACTCATTGCCCGCGAATTATTTTGACATCATAATATTAGATCCACCCACCTTTAGTAACAGCCAGAGAATGGATAAGTTCCTCGATATTCAGCGGGATCACGTAAAACTCATCAACGATTGTTTAAACGGCTTGAAGAAAGATGGTATTTTGTACTTCAGCACTAACTCCAGAAAATTTATTCTTGATCAAGACAAGATCCGGGCGGGCACGATAAAAAACATCACAAAAGGGACCACGCCTTTTGATTTTGAGGGAAAACTTTTTCGTTATTGCTTTCGAATTGAGAAATGATTTTTTCATCACACCTGCCTGGCGGTAGGCAGGTAGGCACATTGGATCAAAGGGTCACATAGTTTAGGGTATTATCTATGTGCATTTATGTGCCTAAGCTTCTGCGTGGGGAATCTTTTAAAGTTCTTTATCTTCAATCATCATAAACAATCATAGAATGTACACACCATCAGAGAACAGATATTCCACAATGGTATATAATCGCTGCGGGAAAAGTGGTTTATTATTGCCGGCTATTTCGCTCGGCCTCTGGCACAATTTCGGCGGCGTAGATGTTTTCCAGGACGCAAGGAACATTATCCGCTATGCATTTGACAAAGGCATAACTCATTTTGATCTTGCCAATAACTACGGTCCACCGCCGGGTTCTGC
>DASYSW010000216.1:0-1691 GCA_036002905.1 Chitinophagaceae bacterium | reverse complement strand
TCTTCATTCCGATAATTGTGCACCTTCTTATAGCCTGGCCGTGGATTCAAAGCTCTACCAGGAAATTTTTTAAAACTCCTACGAGGCGCACCCGGTTTAATTTCTTTCTGAATGCTGTTTTATTTATCCTTGTCATCACTGAACTAATTTCCGGTTTTTTCATTTCACAGGTTGTCCTGCCAAATCTTGGACTGAAAACAATTAATGACAGCTCCTGGCGCACACTACACAACGAAACTTTGAATTTTACCGTACTATTTGCCGGGCTTCACGTTGCAGTGAATTGGAGTTGGATTGTCTCAATTTTCAAAAAACGATTTACTAAGTTGCAAAGCAACAAGATTTTTTCCCCGGGAATCATTACAATGGCCTTTCGTATTTGCATTGTTATTATCGCTGCTGGTATTGTGGCATCTGTGTTATACAGCACACTTGGCCCACCTTCAATTGAAAGATTATACGTTCAGGATGAAATTGCAAGGTTCAGGCCAACCTGGGGGCATGGCATAGTGCAATTGCTCGGAGAGACATCTCTTATCGCTTTATATGCTTTTGTAGCACGTAAATGGTTGCGCATAAAACTTTAAATCAAAAAAAATCAATTACAATGAAAAAGATTTTCAAACGAGTTGTAAAAATTACATCGATAACGATGTTAACCGGAATCTTGACAATCGCTATTGTTATTTTATTCCCGCAACGATTGTTTGCTCATAAATTGACCTATAAGGAATTTACTGTGTATTCAAACAATAAAATAGGCGGCGATATCAAACCTGTTTTGGATAATGCATTAACTCTTGTTCAGAAGTCAGAATTATACGATCCCGATTATAGGTATAACATCATCCTTTGCCATAATTCGTTTTATAATAAAATTGATAACAAAGTATTGGGAACGGGGCCAGCGGCCAGGGCGAGACTCCATAATGTGATTGTTAAAGTCAGGATCGATCCAAAGAATAATTTAGCTTTTCCAACTTTTCATAAAGCCTGCGAGATTAACCTGACGCAGTTGATCGCTCATGAGATGATGCATTGCCTGCAGGGAAATAAATATGGACTACTGAAATTTAATCCATTCAGGCACCCCGAATTTTGGAAATTGGAAGGCTATCCTGAATATATTTCAAAGCAGGCAATAGACTACAATTTGTCAAGTGACATTGAGAGATACCAAAAACTCAACCGCCAGGCAATAGATAATTGGGTTTTATTAGAAGAAGGTGGATGTGAAGCACCGGATTACTATTATAAAGGTAAATTGATGATGGCGTACCTAATGGACGTAAGGCATTTGTCATATGATCAAATACTTAACGACACTAGTTCAGAAAGTACGATTTACCAGCAAATGATTAACTGGAAAGACAGTATTAAAGTGACCAAGAATTAATGGTTGGAGATAGAAATGCCCAGAAGCACAGAGATTTTTCCGTGTTTCTGTGATTCTGTGGCAACGACTCGTCTGATAAACCCCCTCCCATAAATAAAAATTATATTTGTTGTGGCTTTACAAAAGTCGCACTGTCCTCAATTAAAAGCGCAGCTTAAAAAATGAGATCATTAATTATAGCAGGGTTTTGTCTTGGATTATTTTCATGCAATTCAGAAAATAAAACCAACTCAGACACTTCGACTAGTCAATCGGAAAAAGAAGTCATTCCCGACTTTAACGTGGCGCTTACTTT
>DASYSW010000215.1:0-6148 GCA_036002905.1 Chitinophagaceae bacterium | reverse complement strand
GACCCCATCGGGCAATATCAATCCCTCATGTACAACGGCTTCATTCCAATTTACTTTTTTGCGGTTAAAAAGTCGTATGTGCTTGTCGTTTCCCCACTCGCCAAATCGCAAATATGTGTCCCCGAAGAAATTTTTGAATTTTATTTCGAATGTCTCATATTCATTCTGCAACGGTAGGCCCGATAAGGAGTTTTTCAGTTCTTCGTCAATCGATTCGTCCGCGTCAAGGTTTAATACCCAGTCATACCTTGCAAAATTTGTCGCCTTATTTTTTGTTTTTCCAAAGCCCTCCCAACTTTCTTCTATTAATCTCGCGCCTGAATCAAGAATAATATTCTTACTATTATCCGTGCTGCCATTATCAAGCACCACAATATCATCGGTAAGCCCGCTCAGGCTTTGGAGGGTGCGTCCAATTTCGTCTTCTTCATTCCTGCAAATAATAACCACTGAAATTTTTTGCATGGCCGAAAGTAAAATTTTATTCCTTTAGCTGAAGCCATTTATACCACCACAGCAGCACAAATGCGTGAATGAACACTCCGTATTGAACCTCAAGACCGATATCAAACAAATAACTAAAAGCTATAAAAATATTAAGCGCTATCCAGGAAATATTTTTTTGAAGCCCTTTAACGATGAAAGGCACCAGCATTACACAGGAAAAAAAAATGACCCCTGGCCACCCGGCTCCTGACCCATAAATCGTCCACTCACTTGACGGTAAAATTTTGTCACTGATTGACATCCGGGGGTAATTTTTTCCATAGAATTTCTCTGTTTCGTCTTTTATGTCTCCAAAACCGACGCCAGCCAAAGGATTTCGTTTTAAAGTTTCCCATCCTGCTTTTATAGACGCTAACCGGTTACCATCACTTGATCCCGGCACGTAAAGATCTTTTTGAGCGAGTGACAGGTCATACTTAAAGTAATGGATCTTGTTCCTGAAAGTCGGAAGAATAAAATATGCAGCTAATGGAAGAAAAAAGATAAGAATGGGGAAAACAAGATTCTTTCTTTTATGCTGAGATAGCAGCCATACCAGGAAGACAAAAGCTCCGAGGTAAAAGCAAACCAATCCTGTGCGCACCGCCAGCACGTGCATGTAGATCACATCGACTACGGCGAGGGTCACCAAAAGACCCCTGGTGATCTTTTTATAATTCTTTCCCTCACTCACCAGTAAGAGCACAATAGTAAGGATGGCAATGACTACGAGTAAACTGAATCGCACGTGATCATTCCCAAGTGGAGTTTCGATAGTATATGCCTTTAAATAAGCTGCGTGTATTGCATTCATGTTTTGTGCGTATTGCAATAGACTACCACAAATCCCCGCAAGAATCAGGACTAAGAAGATGTAAGAAATGTTTCTCCAGTCTTTAGATTCAAAATTGATTTCTCCCGCAAAACAAACCGGTAGTACTAATAATGGAAGTTTTATTCGAAGTACCTGTGACCATTGAGAAACATTCTCACTCCAAAGCCCCGAGATCGCAGGCAACGCAAACAACAAAGTCATTGACCAGAGGAACGGCGAAGTGAAGAAGACCTTTAGTTGGTGAAAGATAGTTTTATGAAAAAGGCTGATCACAGCGAAGAAAATCATTCCTGATGACAGCAGGGCTCTTGAATATAAAAGTCCTGTTAGCATAGCTGCCATGGCAAGATAAAAACCAGGCTTTCTCCATTTTTCTATATTAACCTTTCCTCGCATTCATATTATTTTTGTTCGCCGCAAATCACAATACAAGATAAAGATGTAAGTTGTAACGCCATCAATAAAAACAGTCAATGCACGAGCGATTATTAGAACAAATTAAAAATGGAGATATTAAATCTCTTGCTCGTGCAATTTCTTTTATTGAAAATGACCAGCAAGGTTATGACGCGCTCCTTCGTTCGCTTTCCCACGATCGTGGGCAAAAGATCATTGGTATAACGGGACCGCCAGGCGCCGGCAAAAGTACTTTAGTTGATGCCCTGATCGATGAATTGATCAAAGATGGAAAAAAAATTGCCGTGCTTTGCATCGATCCTTCTTCCCCTTTTAATCTTGGTGCCATACTTGGAGACCGAATTCGCATGAGTACGTGGTATACTCACCCGGATGTTTTTATCCGTTCGCTTGCGACAAGAGGTTCATTAGGCGGGTTAAGCCCCAGGATCATTGAAATAACTGATCTTATCAAGTCAGCCAATTTTGATCATATAATTATTGAAACAGTAGGGGTAGGGCAAAGTGAAATTGAAATTGCCGGACTTGCTGACACCACAGTGGTAGTTGTTGTCCCTGAAAGCGGTGATGAAGTTCAGACGATGAAGGCCGGGCTAATGGAGATCGCAGATATTTTTGTTGTCAATAAAAGTGACCGCCCTGCTGCGGATCTGTTCGAAAGGAATCTGAAACTCATGCTCGCCCCATCGTTCACAAAGAATACGAAGGAAGTTCCGATCGTTAAGACGATTGCGACAGAAAAAAAGGGGATTCATGAGTTACATGAAATGATAGAAAACAATTTGCCACGGAATGAAGAAAGACGCCTGTCGTTGTTAACTGAAAAGGCGTGGCACCTGCTGATTCGTAAAAAAATGCAGGGAATTGACAAAATGAAATTGAGACAAGACATAGAAGCAGGGCTTAGCAACGATAATTTTAATCTTTATTCTTTCGTTGATGAATACGTGTGAATTCCTCAGAAAGAGATAAAATACAGCGGGCGATATAGGTCTTTTACTAAGGAGTATTATTGAAGGTCTTTGGCAGCTTCACCTTCCGGGAAACAATTACTATTTTGACGGACTAATAAAGCCTGTGAAAACGACTGCCACTTTATCCCGGAGAATTCAACACCTCATCTTACTGAAGGTATTGATTCTTTGCGGTCTTTTCTGCACATCCCAAACCAATATCAGTGGAATTGTAAATAGCTATTATACAGTGCTTGAAGTTATTCCTGCAAAGGCTTGCGTAAGATTAAATACCGTCGCCGGGTTGGCGCCTTTGCAAAAGACGCTGCTTATCCAAATGAAGGGAGCGTCAGTTAATACAACGAACAGCAGCAGTTTTGGTGACACAACTTCTCTCAACAATGCCGGCAATTATGAAATTGCCATTATCTGCGCAATCAATGGTGATTCTGTTTTCATGTACCATAATTTCCTAAACAGTTATACCGTAACCGGCAAAGTGCAGTTAGTAAAGTTTGCAGAATATTATTCTGCCAATGTTATCGACACAGTGAAAGCTTCACCCTGGAATAACGCTGCAGGTACCGGCGGTGTGATCGCAATAAGTGTTTCCCAGGACTTGACATTGAACGCGCCGATCTATGCAGACTCCTTTGGTTTCAGAGGTGGTCGCTATGTATTAAGTAATGGAACATGTTTTAATACTCCGTTTGCTGCAACCGGCTACATCTACAATGCCGCAAATACAAGCCCCCAAAATGGAGCGGCCAAAGGAGAGAGTGTGTATGATTTCCCTGCCGCGCAAAGTGGTGGCAGGGGCGCACCTGCCAACGGCGGAGGGGGCGGCAATAACCACAATAATGGAGGCGCAGGGGGTGCAAATTTGAATGCAGGGGGAAAGGGAGGTGGCAATTCCAGCAGTGCCGGTTGTACAACCGAATTACATGGATTACCGGGCAAAGCATTAAGCAGTTGGAGTGGAAAGAAATTATTCTTTGGCGGTGGAGGTGGAGCAGGACATTCAAATGGAGCAGTGACAGTATCGAAAGGAGGTGGCCACGGTGGCGGTATAATTTTAATACAAGCAAACAATCTCATAGGTAATGGCTATAAAATAACTGCAAATGGTGCTAAGGGTGGAAACGCTCTCTCTGATGGCGCGTCGGGAGGAGGTGCAGGAGGTTCTGTCATCATGGACGTAACTACTTATTCCGGATCGGTAACCATACAGGCTAATGGCGGCAAAGGCGGCGATGAAAATGACCTGGGAACAGTCCAAAGGTGTTATGGTGCCGGTGGTGGAGGTAGTGGCGGTGTTCTCTACTTTACGGGATCAACACCTGCAGTTACCCTTTCCCAGGCTGGCGGAAGTGCGGGTCTTGAATTTGGAGGTGCTCCGACCTGTAATGCTGCGGTTCCTGCAGCAAGTGGTTTAAATGGTAATATAATTCCGTCATACTCTCTCAGGCAGGCAACAGATTCCTCTTCCTATTGCCTTTCCATCGAACCCTTAGCAGTTAGATTGATCTATTTCAAGATTGCTGCGGCTGAACAAGGCATTCTACTCCAATGGCGCGTGGCGAACCCCGAAACAATTGAAGAATTTATCATAGAAAAAATAATTGACGGAGAGTGGCAGCCTGTTTCCAACTTAAAAGCAACCGGCGCAAACCAATACTATTACTACACAGATGAACATCCGAATGCGGTTACGAATCTTTACCGGATCAGGATGATTGAAAAAAATAATTCTTTATCCTATTCTCCTATCCGGCAATTAAACTGGGGCCAGAAACTGGATCGCTTTACTCTTTATCCCAATCCGGCCTCGCATCAGGTAACTTTGACCGGTGATCTTTCGACAACAACCAGGCTAAGGTTAATTGATGTCTCTGGTAAATTAACATGGGATAAAAAAATAGTGACGAATACGGGCAGTGTTACCATTGATCTTTCTTCATTAAATCCCGGTGTGTATTTTTTACAAATTGAAAATGTTATAAAAAAACTCGTCATTTATAAGTAGTGTCCTTCAACAATAAAAAAAAGCGACCCAATTCCGGAATCGCTTTGCTTACCTTTTCAGCTTTGCCTCTATTTCTTCGAAGCCGTCATCGTTCCTATCTCGCCGCCGCTGTTTGACCAATTGCCAGAAAAAGTATTTTGAGTTTTATTTACCAGCGCACTAAATGTAACATCTGTACCGGATGAAAGGAATTGATAATTACCTGATAAAGTGTCGCCGCGTAATTCCCATGTACCGGAGGCAGTGATTGACCCTGAAGAATTGAATCTGTCCAGGCTACCCCCCGGTTTAATGTTCATTCCAAAATATCCACTGCCATTTGTTGTCCCTATCCATTTTCCTTCGATCGTAAATGGTTTCACACTTTCCACGTTTTCCTTTTTACAGGCTATGAACGCTGCCGAAGTAAATAAAGCGATGATCGCGATTTTAAGAATTTTCATTTTATAAGATTTAAATAGTGATTTGATGCTTATTGTTTTTTCATTTGCCAGGTTCCACCATCAGTGGCACTCTCTCCATAACCCCAGTTACCAAGCAATTTTCCTGTACTACTGTAATAGGAAGCAACGATTGAATAACTGCTTGTGTGAGGTGGCAACCAGTTATAATGTGCCGTGAGGATACCATTTTCGTAAGTATAGGTGCCTTCACCAATTTTTTCACCTGAAGATTTGAGCTCTTCAATGACTCCGTTCGACTTAAAGTTCAAACTGTAGTAAAACGTGTTGCCGGAAGCATCATTTACGTAACTGCCAACCCATCTGCCAACGATTGAGTTGCTCGACGAAGGAGGAGGAACTGTAGACTCATGATCTTTTTTGCAGGCAATGAATGCTGTTGAAGCGAATAATGCGATGACCGCAGTTGTTAAAATTTTCATTGTTAAAGTTTTTTTGATTAATGTTTTTATTGAAGACACAAATCTATTTTCGGATATACCGATAAAAAAGACATGTTGAGCAAATGGCAATTTTGTTGAGTTGATTGCACAAAAAATTCCGGGCATGTAGTAGGCATGCCTTGTCTCTCCAGTTTCTTGCTCATTGCCAGCTGTGTCTAAAATTTTCGAAGAAAAAAAATTATTAGGTACTAATTAAAAACAAAAAGCGGTGATGACACCGCTCTTGAACCAAACCTAAACCCCTATGGGAACCGTCCTGTTGAGAAGATATGTTTAAAAGATAATGGTTAATGTTTTTTGACAGGCTCAAAGTTAAACTTCAACTAAAGAGAATAAAAGCTGTATTGAGTAGTTGGCAGAACGGGTGAGTATCTGGTAGAAATTCTGCGTAAACGGAATTTGAGCGATCAAAATTTTGAAAACAGCTCCATAAACTCCTGGCGGCGGCTTCTCGAGATGCTGACGCTGGCGCCATCTTCCATTACCACATATCCTCCGTCGCCGCGGACAAATTTTTTTATCCGGTT
>DASYSW010000214.1:0-2661 GCA_036002905.1 Chitinophagaceae bacterium | reverse complement strand
AAAGCTGGAAGTATCATCAACTCCCAACCAGGATAATCCCTTAATGGATGTTGCCGAAGTAAAGGGAACTCCGATTTTGGGTATTGATGTCTGGGAGCATGCCTATTATTTAAAGTATCAAAACAGGCGCCCTGATTACCTCAAGGCTGTTTGGAATGTGATCAACTGGAAAAAGGTTGAAGAACATTTTTCCAAAGCCTGATGAACAAATTATCGACCATGTAAGAGCAACTTGTGTTGCTCTTTTTTTATGCTGGAAATTCGTGGGGGATCAAAAATGCACAATAAAAAGAATTGCTGGTCGTTGTAAAAGATTCAGTTCCAATATCCAAAACCAACCTCATGACAAAAGTTTTAAAAAACATTCCCGGCAGATGGGTTGTTTTTTTTGGTTATCTCTCTCTGCTTCTTCTAATGGCCATCGCAGCACTGCAGATCTATGACGCCAACTATAAGATAACTGACAAGTATAAGCAACTCGCGAACGACGCGAACACCAAACTAACTTTGTTATTGGAGGATCGCAAAGATAGCAAGGCCGTCCAGACAATATCTGATCAGATCAAAATCCGCGAAGCTGCGGCAGATAATTATTTTGAAAAATCGATAACATACATTAATGTTCTGATTGGAATAAGGGTAATGGTCCTTGTGATCATCGGGATAATCATATTTAGTATGGTCGCAAGACTCCGGAGTAAAAACAAGATATTGCAGGATACTCAAAAGAAGCTCTTGCAAAACCAGGCACACTTACTCACTTCACAACAAATTTCAAAAACCGGCAGTTGGCAGCTAAATCTTACGGAAGACCCATTAGGTGCAAACAGGTTGATTTGGTCTGATGAAACATACAGAATATTCGGATATGAACCGGGAGCGGTAAGAGTGAATAAGGAACTTTTTTTCAGTCATGTTCATGGAACGGATCGGGAACTAATGATGAAATGTTTCCTGGCAAGTATTGAAAACGGGACTTCTTACGAGATCGAGCATCAGATCGTATTGAGAAATGGTGAAACAAAATTTGTCTATGAGAGGTCAGATGTACTTTTTGACCCTCGAGGCAAACCGGAAAAGATAATAGGGACGTGCCAGGATATTACCGAACGCAAAATGGCGGAACAAAAGTTGACAGTGGTGGAAAAAGAAAAGCATCGTTTGAAGGATCAGATCAGCAAACAAAAAATTCGAAAGCAGAAAGAAATTACCCGGGCGACCATTAAAGCGCAGGAAAAGGAAAGGCTCGAATTAGGAAGAGAACTGCACGATAATGTGAACCAGATTTTATCAACTTCAAAATTGTTTATTGAAAATTCGGTACACAATCCTGACAGGCGGGAAGAGATGCTCACACGAGGAAAGAACCTGATCAATTCGTGCATCGAAGAGCTTCGTAAACTCTCAAGATTTTTAGCCCCTCCCTCTTTGGGTGACCTTTCGCTCAGAGAATCTATTGAAGAACTCGCAGAAGAATATAACCAGATCGATGGAAAAAGGACTATTGATTATACGATCGTTGATCTTAATGAGGACCGGTTAAGCGAAGACCTTAAGATCTCAATCTATCGCATCATCCAGGAACAATTAAACAATATTCGAAAACATGCACAGGCATCCAGGGTTTATATATTCCTCGAGCACAGAGCCAATGATATCTCGTTGTTTGTTGAAGATGATGGGCGCGGTTTTGATGTTCATTCAAAACGGAAGGGCCTTGGCATCACAAATATTATCAATCGCGCAGAAACCTTTAATGGGAATGTCGAACTCAGATCATCGCCTGGAAATGGGTGCTCTCTACATATAAGCTTTAAATTGAAAAGTGCTTCAATTGTCAGTATTTCAAAAACAAAAGAAAAGACTCAAAAAAAACTCTACGGTACGGGATCATAGCCATGTCCACCCCAGGGATGACATCGCGAAATTCGTTTTACGGCTAACCACATCCCTTTGAGCAGTCCATATTTTTTTAGCGCTTCCAAAGCATATTGCGAGCATGTAGGAGTAAATCTGCACTTCGGTCCGATCCATGGAGAAATGATCCACTGGTAGATCTTGATCAATGCAATAAATGGCAAACTAAGTAGCCGCAGAATTAGTTTCATTTACAATCTTTATCAGCTTGTTCAAAATTACATCTACTTTTTCCTTCACCATGTTAAACTCCGGAAGGTCTTTGCTGGTGTAAATGAAAAATAGATTTAGTTGACGTTTTTTTTGACTCAATATCTCCTGTAATTGGGTTTTTTGCAGACGGTATGCTTCCCTGGTTAATCGTTTTATCCTGTTTCTATCCACTGCTCTTTTGAAACTTTTTGCCGAAACACCTGCGCCGAATTGAAGATTTGACGGAGAGCCAGCGACAGTTGGTGTAAACCGGTAATAAATACGAAACGGAGATAAAGGAAAATTTTTCCCTTCATTGAACAGTTGCTCGATCAGCTTGCGGCTTTTCAGGCGTTCATTTTTTCCAAGAGTAAATTGTTTGGCCACAAAATATTATAAAATAAAAAGTCCCGAAGCTTTATTCGGGACTATAAAATTATTAAAACATTTGTGCTTCTCGAACCGATTACTTCAGCTTCCTTTCATCGGAAACACTCAGCTTCGTGCGACCCTTTCTTCTGCGGCTGGCCAGTACTTTGCGGCCGTTCGCTG
>DASYSW010000213.1:0-10603 GCA_036002905.1 Chitinophagaceae bacterium | reverse complement strand
AAATATGATTCCTAAATATTGATAGAAATGAAATGCGAGGGAAAATTGTTCCTTCCATTTATTCCCTAGAATCCAATATGGAATTAATCCAGCCACTAGGCCAGGGTGAATTATTGTAAAAAATAAGTTTCTGAGATAAAGTGCAAACATTTGAATTATTGGATTGATATAATTCATTTAACGGCGGAGCCAATCCCGCACGGGCGGGACAGGCTTGCGGCAAGCCATGTTAGGCGTTCGGCATTCGTCAGTCGGTTTTTAAAAATATCCCGTCAATTGTTGCGTTCATTCCAAATTGTCCTTCGCAGTATCCTTTAGTATACGTAATGTGTGCAAACCCTTTGTAAAATCTTACCTCAAATTCACAATTATCTGTGTCAGGCATTTTGTAAATAAAACGTGTTGTATTCAAATTTATAGTGTCATCATCAACTTGTGCCACATTTCTTCCAGGCGCGCCTGTAACCGATGTAATACCAAAAATCGCTTTTGAATTAGGCAACTTGGTAATTTGAAAATCTCCTTGATAGCCTGCTTCGCTATATTGATAATGGTAATGTCCGAATATGTCCTGTAGCTTCGTGTCCCTGGCCACTGAAGTGATAACTGTGTCTGTTTTGATCAGATTCAAAACAAGTTCTTTTCTTGTTTTTGGTGAAAACCAGCTGCCTTTAAAAACGTTGTCTTTTGGTAATCCGGTAATGATTCCAGTAATATTTCCAGATTTTTCAAATTCTAAGAGCCTATAATTTTTATCCTCTTCAATAGTTCCTACGAGTAAAATCGGGAGTTTATCCCTTGTATTCAAATATTTGATTTCGCCGACGATTAGACTATCATCCAGTTTGTAATGGAGAAAAACAGGTGTTTTATTATTCAATGTCCCTGTCCAACAGAGTTCACCTTCATCTTGAGTTTTGATGCTTGTCACGGAAGAGGTAGTGTCGGAATTCATAGTGTTGGATGGGCTAACTTGTTTTGGCTGATTGTTACATGAGAATATCGTCAGTAAAAATATGTATGCCAAATATTTCATTTTTACAAATAGGTCTTCTTATGCCGACACACAACGGCCGGGGCTTTGGGCAGTGGCGGCGTCCGTGTTACTGTTGCTGAGACAATATACAAAAGTTGAATAGAATTACTGCTGATCAGCACATATTCTGAAGCCGCCATTGAGTCAAGCCGCTGTTAGGCGAAGTGATCGTAATTAATTTCTGGATTTCCAGAATTACAAATAACATAATTATGAAATTTGCTGTGGCTAAAAGGATCAATGAATTCATGAATATTTTGGCATGACATGTAAATGCGCTTGGCTCGTCGGTATGAATGTTTTTCTCAAATCTTGCAGTCTGAATGTCCCTATATGCTTTTCGAATGTCATCGAGTATTTTTAATTCTCGCAATAGCCTTAGTTTTCCAAATATTGCGACGGCTATTCCTATTAATGGAGTGAAAAAGACTAAAGGCTCCGCTTTCTCTATAATGCTATTCTTCAAATACGGTATTATTGAAAGCGTCGCCGTAATCAATGTGATTTTAAAGATGAGATTCCAGCAAAGTTCGTGACGATATTTATATTCTTCCCATGTCAACGTCGCCAGTTCGTTGTTCTTTAATTGTTGATCAATGTCCTTTTGGTTGTTCATTCAGGGGAATGGCATTATCTGGTTTGACACAACCAAGGTAAGAGATTTTAGCATGGGAACTGATCTTTATTTGAATTCGGCTTAATTGCGCCTAACGGCCAGGGCTTGCCGCACGCCGATGATGTTTTTTGAGCCTCGGGCGCCGCTAACACGATACAGGCTTGCGGCAAGCCATGTGTTGGCTGCAGTAGTTTTACTTATAACCAATGTTTTCGCACAATTCGATTTTACTCTTCATAAAGTTTCCCGAACCTCTGCCTACCAACTTTTTATTCTCATCGAATAAGGTGGAGTCAGCAATAAATAAGTTGGCAGACTTGAATTTAAGTTCACCGACCGATTTTATTATGCCATTTGAAACTGGCCTTAATAGCTGAACATTGAATGACACTGTATAAACAAAAACATCCTTGACTATTGAATTCACTGCAAAGAATGCCGCATCGTCCAATAGCTTGAAATAAATTGAACCATGAATGGCATTTGCAGCATGGAAATATTTTTCTTCCACCTTTAAGGTAATTTCAGCCTTTTCATGAGAAATGGCAATAGTAATTCCTTGATATAACTGATTATTTACCGGAGCAGATAAATACATTCGCTCAAGTTTCCCATAGTGAATTTCTATTTCCTTCATTTTGAGCTAGGTTCAATTGCTAACGAACAAGTTTTGCCGATGGCGGCAGTTGAAAAACGTCCGCCTGGCAACCGCAGTTAATTGTTTATTCAAAGATTATAATTTATTCTGCATGTGTCAACGTAAAAATATCTAAGTCGGGGTTTTCTTTATCGGTTTCTGACGACTTTATAAAATTAAATTTTGTCAATAGTTTAGTTGAATTCTGGTTATTGTGATGAGTAAACGCGACTATATTTTGAAATTTCAGTGTCTGAAAAACATAATCAATGACTAATCCTAACGCTTCTTTCATTATCCCTTTCCCTTGAAATTTTGTCATAAGTTCATACCCAATTTCGCAACTATTTTCTTCATTTGAAAAGTTAAATACACAAATGGTCCCAACAAACGCTCTTGTCTTTGTCAGAGTAATTGCCCAATAAATTGAGTTGCTGTTTTTAATGTTATCAGTGACCTTATTGATAAAGCTTATTGCGTCTTCAATTGTCTTGCTTGGTTGTCTGCCGAGATACTTGTTTACTTCTGGGTCAGAACGCAAAGCAAAAATATCTTGCTGGTCATTAATTGATAATTGTCTAAGGGTTAGTCTTTCAGTCGTCAAATTTGGGAAAAGAGTAAAAATTATGTTTGACATTCTGATATGTTTATTTTGTCTGAGCGTGGGGATCGTTAATAGCCTGACCGCTAATATTTAGCGCTTCCGCAGGCCGTTGATCTTCTTTGAGTCGCGGGCCGAGCCACTACAAATATATTTTATTAAAGGGCGAAGCCAATAGCGAGGGGCTTGCGGCAAGCCGAGTGTTGATGGCAGTTAGTCTTTTATCAAAACCACTCAAATTGCCTTTTATCCGTCAAGTTGTTTCCGCTATAGCCAAACTTATAAGTTCGATTTTGAAAATCTTTTGCCATGATGTAATCATCCGTCATTTCGAAGTCAGATATACCATCAATTGTTACAAAAATGTCCGCACCACCTTGCTTCCAAATTATATTTCCATCTTGTCAAGTCTTAAAATTTCTAATTCTCCATGAACAATGTAGCTATCCTGATATTTGAGAATCTCAAAACAAGTCGCTTCGTCAGCCCGTGTCCGCCAAAGTAATGTCAAGTCTGGAATTGATAAACAAAATATGGAGTCTGAACAACAAATCAAGAGCCTTTTGTCTTCAATGATCACAGCGTTTTTATGATTTGTCGTCCCGCCACAGCTTGAGCCGATGATTGCGGTTTTTAACTAATGGTCACCTTCAAAAACTTTGATGCCAAACATTATGGGAAGCACGTATTTGCTTTCGTCAAAATATTCAAAGTCGTATTTATGCAAATTGTCGATTGATCCTTTCTTAAAAGTTTCGTCATCATATATGTCTATTTGGTATTGTCCTATCTCTTGCATGTCGATTTAATAATTGCCGCTAATGTCCTTGGGCTTTGCGCCAGCCGGACGACAAATTCATATTAGTTACAGCGCCGAGGCCAGCACGTGCCCGGCTTGCTTAAAACCATAGGTCAGCGGTAGTTTTTATTTCAGATATTTTTCTTTTACAAATGCATACCAATCTTTGCAAAACTGGTCATCGGGTATGTTAAATGTACTTTTTAAATTTCCATAATTTTTAACGAGATTGATTAAATTGTCCTTTCCGTATTTTGATAAAATGTATTCAATAATTGTATAGCCGCAACTGTAAATTTTACCTCCTTTTGCTCGATTGTTCAGTTCTGAAATAGCTGGGTAATGTCCATTCAGGTAAGGCAATGTCTTTGGGTCAACAAACTGTTTCGCTTCATATACACTTATTGCTTCCCAAAGCCATGTAGGAAAGCTTGAAAATTTTTTGTCAAAGCTCTTTGAATTTATCGGTTGTGATTCATTGTCTAAAAGCAATTTCAATGTCACTGTGTGGGCAAATTCATGTACAGCGACTTTTTTGCTATCACTTTCTCCCCAGGCCTGCTCAACAAAATGAAGCTTTGAAGTACCTTCTATATTACCTGAAGCACTCCAGTTTCCCGTAGCTTTTATGTATCTCCATCTTTGACTATAAATATTTGTTTCAATATTGCTTGCAGGCTGCGTTTTCAGGTCGGCTCCTATTGTTGAATAATTGGTCTCCAAAGTATTTGCAAGTTCACTAATTGTCGCTCTGTCGATGCTCTTGCTAAAAATAAATGTGAAGTGCTCAGTTTTAATCTCTTTTTTACTTTCAGGAGTGAAATATATAATTGAAAGCATCAGAACTACAATTGCTAATAGTATAAAAAGCTTTTGCGATTTCTTCATTTGTCTTTATGAAAAGTGCCCCTTCAAATGACGGCTAACGTCCAGGGCTTGCCGAAGGCCGTCGAATGATGACACTTCGGGGCGAGCCGCACAACAAATATATTTTTATTTAACGGCGAAGCCAACACGATGTAGCCTTGCGGCAAGCATATATGTTTCAGGCAGCTTTTTGTCAACACAACCAGTCATGCACATAATTACTATATTAAAAATGTATTTTTTTAAAAAAACAGCTCAGGACGATGACTATGTGGCGAATTGAGCGAACTATTAATAGGAGTCCGCTAAATCCTGGGCTAATGCTGGCCCAAGCAGGGTCATTCCATGCTTTTCAAAAACCTGGGCTACAACCCTTGGGTCAGGATGCCCATTTCGGGTAAGGGGCCCGAGCTCCTCATAAAAATGATGCCCTCCACCGGGAGTATAAACTACAATTATCTCGGCCGGTTCATCCGTTAAGTTAAGGAAGGCATGAGGAACTTTTGAAGGCAGATAAGCAAAACCTCCTTCCTTTAAATAGAAAATTTCGTCACCAATCCTGATTTTGAAATGACCTTTGAGAACATGGATGGTTTCTTCTTGCAAATGGTGAACATGTAACGGTGGGCCACTTTTAGGTGAAACCTGAACAATAAAATAATCAAGTGCCCCACCTGTATCTTCGCCGGTGACCTTAAATATGAGATCACGACCAGGGCCTGACTGGAGCTTCAGGCCATGCCCTTCTTCCAATACTATTCGATTTGTTTCTACAAGATTTGTTTCCATTTTTTTACTTTTTAGGATGTGATAAAAATAATTCCGAGTGTGCTGAAAACAGTAGCTAATATCCAAAGTACCGGGCCAAGAATACCAGGTCTGAGCGGAAGATAGCCTGGCATAAGAATGTAAATAATAAATCCAATATCAGTAATGCTGGCCAGCACAAGATTAAGCCAATACCCCAGGGGGCTGTTTTCCCAATTGTAAACAACTGCAATAACTATAACAATGATTGCGAAGCACGCCAGGTTCAAGGCGTTCTGGTATATCCTGCCTTGAACCACACCCGGCCCCAGTCTTGATCCTAATTTGAATACCTGGAATGCTGCGAAAAGGTGTAATAGTCCCCAGAGTATATATAACACAGCTCCTGTTTGATACATCATTAATTGTTTTAGTTGAACAATAAATTAATGATGTAAAGATGAATGGTTGTAATACCTATATCCAATAACCAGGGTTAAGAAGCAAATTAACTCTGGTTAAGAAATCATTTTTTTGACAAACGGCTTCTCAGGCGGCTTAACGAAGGAGGCTCAATGTCAAGATAAGCGGCGATATATTGTTGAGGAATCCTTTGAAAAATTTGTGGATATTTTTTGAGAAGGTTCAAATACCGTTCTTCAGGCGAAAGAGATTTTACTTCACGTAAATTATTTATCGTTGCAAAAATCATTTTTTGTTTCTTTTCCTGAAAAAAAATTTTCAATTTAGGAATTTCCTCCTCTAATTTATCCAGATCGGTTTTTGAAATGCAAAGCAATTCACAATTTTCCATCGCCTGGATGTATTGTTTGGCAGGCTCCTGTGTATAGTAACTTTCAAAATCGGCAAGCCACCAATCTTCAAATGAAAAAAATAAAATATGCTCACGGCCCTTTGCATCAACAGTAAAAGTCCGGGTACTGCCTTTGTTAATATATGCCTTCTGCTTGCTAATATTTCCTGCTTTAAGATAGAAACATTTTTGTGGAATTAATTCAAGCTTGAAGTAAGAAAGCATCAATTCAAATTCGGCATCAGTGAATTTCAATGTATTGAGAAAATGACTGATAAATATTGGAGAAAGCTCTGAACGATTTATTTCCATATTTCTTAGTTTGAAGGCGCGGGTTTAAACATTGCACACGACGTTCACGGCTTGCTGCCGGCCGTCTAAATTAAAGAGTTTTCCGGCCGAGCCGACAACAAATATATTTTCCTTTATCGGGGGGGTCAGTGGAGGGCAGGCTGGCAGCAAACCAAGTGTTGTGCGTTCGTGCTTTTTATCGAGTTGTTAGTTTACAAAACCCATCTTCTTCAAAACCTGTTGATGTGCGGCTCCTTCAAAATATTTTTTATCGTACATGATGTTAATACCCATAAGGTAAGCATCAGGCGATCTTTCTGCAACCGCTTTTTCTTCCCACTCAGTTGCTCTTTGGTAATCGCCTCTTAAATAGTATATATATGAAAGGTCCCAGGGATCTTCAACTTTGTTTGTAGCTGCATATTTAAAAAATCGGTCCGTAACTCTGTCTGCGTTTGCCTTGTCATTGCTCTTCGTGTAAATGAATGCCAGTGCTACTTGTAATAATTCAGAACCCCATCCATCTTGAAATAATTTTTCGGCCTTTTCTGCATTTGATATTGCTTTGTCATATTGTTTCAGATAGACATAGGCGTAAGCCTGTTTAATATATCCCCAAACCCAGGCGGGATGAAGATCCAATGCTTTCTGAAATGCGTCAGCACTTTTTTGAAAATTGCCGGCTACAAGATTTGTCCATCCCAGATTGTGCAGGCTGGAAATAGAAACCGGGTCTAGTTTTACCGCTTTATCAGCAAGCGGCAGTGCCTCCTCGTACCTGCCTACATCGGCCAGGGTGGCGGAGTACCGGATATAAATAGTGGCATTATGAGGATCCAGTTGCAATGCTTTTTTGTAAGATTCCACAGCGCCCTTCCAATCCCAATCGTAATAAAATTTCAAAGCCCCTTCAGAAGTATAGATCTCCGGGATGTTTGGGTCCAGTGCTTCTGCCGCTTCAATAGCAGTTCTTGCTTCATTGATTATTTCTTTTTGAGAGGCTGTCGAAAAAAGACTCTGTACAATTTTTTCATTAGCAATAGCCGCATAAGCTGCTGCATATTTTGGATCAATGCGAATGGCTTCCCTGAAATGGGCTAACGCTTTTTCCGATTCCTCAGGTGTGGATCCATAACTCAAATATCTTCCTTTAAGGTATTCTGCATAAGCCTGTGGATTCACAGGCTTATCTTGTTGTATGCCTTTTGAGTTATCTAAAAGAGTAATCCGCAGTGGATTCATTAATGAGGTGACAATGGAATCCTCGATTTGTGAAATATTGTCACCCCTCATTTGATACTTGTTTCCCCAAACCTGGTTTTGATCAGCTGCATCCACCAATTGACAACTTAAATAATAAACACCACCATCTTGCTGTAATTGCCCGGTAAGCACAACATCGGCGTTCAGCAATTTCCTCAAACTGCTGATGTTTTTGGAACTGTCTGCTAATTTGAAGGTAGCCGAACGAGCGAATACTTTTACATCCGAAAATGAAGAAAGACGGTTTATGAGGTTTTCGGGTATCCCATCGGATAAATAAAGAAGAGAGGAATCTTTTTTAGGATTTTCAAATGGGAGAATAGCAATTGAGCGAGGAGTAGCCTGGGTTTTTTTAAAGAAAATGTACTTCCACAGAAATATTACTGCCGCTACAACCAGCGCTGTCGTCGCATATGTGGTAATCCGTTTTGCAGAACCGGATCGTGTTTTTTTCAACTTGCCATGGATATTTTCTCTTTTAGGCACAACAAATCCCGGGTTAGAAACTGCAAACACCTCAAGCGGTTCTTCCACATTTTTGAATTCAAACGTCCCCAATGAACTCAATTGGAACTCCGCATTATTTTTAACCTGGTCCCTTACGGTTTTTGACAGGAGGATAGATGCGCCAACACCGAGGGTTTCTATCCGTGAAGCGACATTTACACCATCACCATATACATCATTATTTTCAAATACCACTTCCCCCAAGTGAATACCTATTTTAATCTTGAACTGATTGGCAGCGTTACAGGCTTCCTGGATTTGCATTGCCGCATTCACCGCGTCAGAGGCGGTATTGAAACTTGCCATTACTCCATCACCCATTTCTTTTATCCATCTACCATTATTTCTTTCAATGATCGGTTTTTGCAAAGACCTGTTTTTGTTGAGTAATTCAATTGCTTTTTTTTCATCATTACTCATCAAAGCCGTATACCCGACGATGTCGGTGAACATAATAGCGGCAAGCTGGCGGGATTGAGACATAGAGTTTGATTAGACCTCTCACAAAGGTTTCTTGGGTGAATTTAATTGAAATTTTATGACGCACAACGTCCGGGGCTTGCCGCAGGCCGTCAATTCTTTTTTAGCTTCGGGCCGCGGCGCCACAACAAATATAATTTATAAAAAGCGCCGCGGCCAACACGGCAAGCCATATGTTACCTGTAGTACTTTTTATGTCCAGTCTTTCAAATGCCATTCAGCCAACTTCCATTTATCATCAGGGTCTATTCGATAATCGAATGGTCTTGGAGATGAACCGTTAGATATAATTTGTTGGAGATACTTGTGGACTCTTTCAGCATCATAAACTCTCCATATTAATTCATGCGTCTTGTTCCATGTAATTCTGGCTAGAAAGAGGGCGTTAGGTTTTGTCTTATCAGGCCCCTTGACTTCTTTATCAAGTAAATTTTCATACTCGTCGATTATTTCTCGTTCCCTTTTTGATGGCATACGATTATCAATTAAATCCTCGAAATCAAGCATAATTGAAAGATGCCAACGGAAAACTATTTTTGGCTCGAATGTTTTTAAAGCGGAGTTGATCACGGCTACCCCTGGCAGATCGTCCTGACGGAAGTTGAGTATTTGATAATGCTCCTTCGGTATGTCTACTCTATAGTCTGTCACTGTTACTATTGCAGGTAACGTCCAGGGCTTGCCGCAGGCCGCCGAATCTCTTTGCCCTTCCGGCCGACCCCGATACTTCGGGGGCACTACTAATATAATTTTATTAATCGGCGAAGCCAATAGTGTGCAGGCTTGCGGTAAGCCATATGTTGGCAGCAGCTGTAGTCTTCAATGCCGTAACTCTTCACCTTTATATGTTTCCTCCAAATACTTTTCTACGATTGAATTAAATAATTCAGGATTATTTTTTGTAACATAGTGATTTTCCCCTGAAAGAATACAAAGGTTTCCCTTTGAAATATTTCGGTAAATAAACACAGTGTGCTCTTCCGGAATAATATCTCTATCTGTTGACATTACCAGGACTGGGCATTTTATTTTGTGCAAATCGTCAACGGTAATATGAGGCTGAAACTCCATCATGCGGTTACGTTGTTGAATAATTTTCCAATTTTGAGTTGTATCTTTCTTTAAGATCATTTCGTCCGCATGTTTTCTGTCTCTTATTACTTCCGCATAATTCCAAGCATACAGTCCTGCTGTGTCTGGAGTTAAATTAGCTGCAAATGAGACGGCTTTTTTTACTTTTTGTGGATAGTCAATTGCTAATAACAAAGCAAGAATTCCTCCGTCACTTCTCCCAACTACATATGTACTGTCCAAATTTAAATAGTTAAGAATGGCTACAATGTCCTTCGCCATTTGTGAATATGTAAGACTGTCATTTCCTAACTCACTTTTTCCTCTGCCTCTACAGTCCATAACAATCACTTTATATTTCTTAGCAAAGTATTCAATTTGGGGTTTCATGTAAGCAATATTTCCTCCGTTGCCATGAATTAATACAAGTGGCTTTCCCTGTCCGTAAACTTCATAATATTGTTTAGCGCCATCAATTGTAAGATAATTACCTGTCGCTTTGTTGTTTCCGTATGGAGTATTCACAGTTGTTTGCGCTACAACTGGAATTGCAATCAAAAGAATTATTGAGCATTTCAGGTAAATTTTAATGGTGTGAGTTGTCATTTGATAGTTTGATAATGTCAATAAAGTTGTTGCTAACGTTGCGGGCTTGTCGCAGGCCGCCGAATGTCTTTGAGCCTCGGGCTGAGCCGCACTATAAATATAATTTTATTAATCGGCGAAGCCAATAGTGTGCAGACCTCTGTAATCGCCAAATCCGATGGAGGAGCAAGTTGAGTAAACATAGTTTGGATTTTTTCTTAATGATTCTTTATCAGGATTAATAAAGACTGTAACCAAACCGTTTGAGAACAAATTGACGTCCCTTTTT
>DASYSW010000212.1:0-14431 GCA_036002905.1 Chitinophagaceae bacterium | reverse complement strand
AAAACTGAAATAAGTAAAATCCTGAACCTGAACAGGGGGAAATGGAATTTTAACTTTCGAAACATAAAAGCAGTCGTTTTTCGTTAGTAAATTGCATGGCTTGTGTGCTGGCGCGTTTCAAACTACTAATCTATGCGATTTATTTTTGTTTTGATGATGCTTGTTTCTGTCACCAGTTTTGGTCAGTATAAAAATTTTATGATTGGCCCCAAGGGTGATACGCTGAACCGAATCGATATAAAAGGAAAGAAGCAAGGTCCCTGGGTAATTCATCTAGACGACAATCATGGTGAACGTGGTTATGAAGAAGAGGGTTATTTTTTGAATGACAAAAAGGATGGAACATGGAGACAATACTCACTTGATGGTGATTTGATAGCGGTTGAAAATTATCGCTGGGGCAACAAAGATGGCAAATGCCAGTACTACACAAATATTGGTGACCTGGTAAGAGAAGAAAGTTGGAAAGCGGTAAACCCCGACAACCCGTATGACACGGTTCCGGTGTTTGATGTAAATGATCCCACAAAAATTGTAGGGACCCAGGTTGTAAAACTGGAAGGCTTTACATTGAAGCATGGGACCTGGAGATATTATGATCCGAATTCGGGGACGATTACAAAAACTGAAAAATGGTTTTTGGATAAACCCGCCACCGGTGACAGTAAAAATGATGATGACCTGAAGCCACTCGATGTTACCGATAACTCCACAAAAAAAGATACGGCGGTGAAAAAAGGAATGACCAAACCACAGGCTGTTCTTGACTACGAAAAAAAGAACTCCGGCAAGAAAAAGATCAAGGTAAGAGACGGAAGTACGAGCTATACCCCCATCCCCTAAAGGGGTGTTTGCAAGACTTACATTTTTCACCGAAGCAGTTATAAAAATTAAGAAGCCATTCCGAATTGAATGACTTCTTAAAGTCCTCTCTTCTGGAGGATTTAGGTGGGCTTTAGAAGGCTTTTCTTTCCTGTGCCTTTTGCATTGGATTGATTCCACCTGGTGCCTGGCCGCGTGCTGCCCCTTGTTTCGCTTTGAACAATTGGAACTTTGTTGGCTCAGCAATTGTTCCCCAACTATTGTTGCTCTCATCAATGTCCGCAGTTTCACGCATCGGGTCTAATTTTATACTTGCTACTTCCTTGTCTTTTACAAATGTCTTTACAACCTTCTTCTCATTCAATCTCCAAACCTGCGCCGGTATCCTGTCCACTTCTTTTGTTCCGTCCTTATATGTCCACTCAACAATGATCGGCATTACCAAGCCTCCTTTATTGGTGAACGTAAGCTCATACACATTTTTATTTTCGTATTTAGCTTTTCCATCGGCACCCAGTGCTTCACTTTGGGGAGAAAGGGTGACCGCATATTTCGTTGAGTCATATTTTTCGATATTCCTGTCATACTTCCAGTAAAAATCCCTCAATGATGTATCGGCATCGGTAAGGAAAGTGATGCTCTTATCCTCGCGGTTACGGATCTTGGAAAGATCTTCAAAAGAATTTACCCTTGGTTTATCGAGACTCCTCATCACCGTCGAATCCTTCGTCAGCGAAGGGATCGCATTCACGTCTGCTTTGAAATATTTTACCGTGTCCAGCGAGATATCACAGGCATCAATTCCATAGAACCAACCTCTCCAAAACCAATCAAGATCTTCACCGCTTGCGTCTTCCATGGTGCGGAAGAAATCTGCAGGCGTTGGGTGTTTGAATGCCCAGCGTCTTGCATACTCTTTAAATGCATAATCAAAAAGTTGTCGACCCATTACAGTTTCTCTCAAAATGTTTAATCCTGTTGCAGGCTTTGAATAAGCATTCGGACCGAAGCCAACGATGTCTTCAGAATTTGTCATGATCGGCTCCAGTTGATCCTTCGGCAATCTCATATAATCCCTGATCGTATAAGCCGGCCCTCTTGTTACAGGAAACTTATTGTCATATAATTCTTCGGTCAGGTATTCACAAAAAGTGTTCAGGCCTTCATCCATCCACGTCCATTGGCGTTCGTCGCTATTGATGATCATTGGGAAAAAGTTGTGACCTACTTCATGGATCACAACACCAAGCATTCCATACTTTGTACTCTCACTATAACTACCATCCTTTTCCGTGCGACCGAAATTGAAACAGATCATCGGGTATTCCATTCCATTAGCCGCTTCCACACTCTGAGCAACAGGATAAGGGTAGGGGATCGTGAATTTTGAATATGTTTTGATGGTATGCGCAACGACTTTTGTCGAGAACTTCCGGTAAAGATTGTATGCTTCTTTGCCATAGAAGCTCATGCACATAACTTTCTTCCCTTCTACATAAGCAGGCATCGCATCCCACACAAATTTTCTTGAAGAACCCCAGGCAAAGTCACGAACATTGTCTGCTTTGAAAATGTAAGTTTTCTTTTGAGTGCTTTTAGCTTTCTCTTTTGCTTTTGCTTCATCAAGCGTGACGATCTCGACGGGTTCTTTTGACGTTTGAGCTTTTTGCCAGCGTGCATACTGTGTCGGTGTCAGCATTTGCTGGTAGTTCTGGCATTCACCTGTTGAACCTATTACATGATCAGCAGGCACCGTCATCTGAACCTTGAAGTTTCCGAAGGTCAATGCAAATTCTCCTCGACCGGTGAATTGGTGGTTTTGCCATCCCTGGAAATCACTGTAAACGCAAAGACGGGGATACCACTGCGTCATTGTAAAAAGATAGTTGCCATCTTCAGGAAAATATTCATAGCCACCACGACCGCCTTGTTTCATGCGATCAGAAATTTTATAGTTCCAATCAACATTAAAAACAAATTTCTGACCGGGCTTTAACGGGGTGGGTAGCTCGATACGCATCATTGTTTTATTGACCGTATAGTGTAATGGTTTCCCCGTGACATCAGTAAGCTTTGTTATCTTATCTCCAAAGCCATTATCGTCTTTTTCGCCCTGGATCCTGTCAAGCGACGCATCAGTGGCTTGCTTTTGCATGGCGTTACTGGTCTGGTAATTGGCGCCATTTATGTTGCTGTGTTGATTTTCGTCCAATTGCAACCACAGGTACGTAAGCAAATCCGGGGAGTTATTATAATACGTCACTGTTTCACTACCCGTAAGTTTCAGGTTCGCTTCATCCAGGTCGCATTTAATGTCATAATCACAACGCTGCTGCCAGTACTTTGGCCCCGGCGCGCCACTCGCCGTGCGGTACTCATTCGGCGTAGGCAAGATCGTTCCCAATTGCTCGAACTTATTGCCGTGATTAGAAGCCGAATTGTTTTCAATGTCCTGTGCGTGCAGACTAAACACAACAAAACATGCACAGATAATAAAGAATAGTCTTCTCATTTTGATTTTTATTTTTATGTTGTCAACTTTTGATCTCTATTGGACGTCCGTTGTGTCACTCACTTGTGCGTTCCGTAATTCTATTGATCTTATTTCAACGAGCTACAGCCCGTTGCTATGAACATTTTGCTCCTTCGGAACAAGCCTCGCTCACCATTCACCGGTATTTAAGCATTTCAACTTTCGTCGTTCAATCGACAATCAAAAAACGGTCTCGATCTGAGTCTCCCCTTTAGGGGGACAGGGGGTCTATCCTCTGCAACGCCATCTGCGCCGCTACACCAAACGCTGCTGCCGAAGTAAAGATCACCCACTCCCTTCGATTGACTCTTAATAATTGTACAAACAAATAGGAGAGTGCCAATACAATCATCACCACGACGATCTGGCCTAGCTCCAAGCCCACATTAAATCCGAACAAACTCCATCCGATGCTTTGATCCTCTGCTAAAATGTAGCGCAATTTATTTGCAAAACCCATCCCATGTATAAGGCCGAAAAAAAGAGCCAGGAAATAATTGATGCGAACAGACTTCGGTGTGAAATTCTTTTGAAATAAATTGGTGATGGCTGTTGCTACAATCGTGCATGGTATCAGGAATTCGATCCACACGGAGGGAAAATGAATGATGTTTAGAACCGTTAACGCGAGAGTCAGTGAGTGACCGATAGTAAAAGCGGTAACAAGAACCAAAACCTGTCTCCAGTCTTTTAATAAATAGATCGCAGCTAAGGCTAATATGAAGAGCTGATGGTCCAAAGCATCCCAGCTGACAATATGCTCCCAACCCATGCTAAAATAGAAGCCAAAATCACTCATAATAGTTTTCCCAGCGCTGATTATCAAATGCAGTAATTTTAACGCTTTTCACAAACAGCGGGTCAAAATAATCCAGAGTTTTGCAAATGAAAAAATAATTTTTTCAATGGTTACATCTATACATAAGTGGTTTCTTATTTCTGGTTTCTTGTTTCTGGTTAGCTGGACTAGTCCCGGTAAATTGCATCAGCATGAGGCATTTCATCCGTATTATATAAGCGTAGTGGAAATAAATCACAACGCTACCGATAAAACGCTGGAGATCAGTTGTAAGATATTTACGAATGACTTTGAAACCACTCTTGAAAAAAATTACAAAACAAAAGTTGACCTGGTAAATCCACCGGATAAATCGGCAATGGATAAACTCGTAAGTGGTTATATAAAGAAACACTTATCTATCAAAGCTGACGGCAAATCGGTAAGCTTTTCTTATGTCGGGTTTGAAAAAGAGGACGAAGCTGTTTATAGTTATTTCCAGGTTGACAATGTTCCTTCCGTCAAAAAGATTGATGTCGCCAATTCCATTCTTCACGATTTTTCAGACCAACAGATCAACATCATCCATTGTGTGGTGGGAGGCAAGAGACAAAGTGATAAACTGGATTATCCAAAGACCGAAGCGAGTTTTCAATTTTGAATATTGAACAAGGAACCACGAAGGCTGAATGATGGAGGAGCTTACTTTTTTCCTTGATTATTATTCTTGGCTGTTTCAATACTCTTTACGAAAATATAATTGCCCGACAATGTGATTCCCGGCAAATGTTTTTGGCAAGGTTCCGGTATGTCAATTACGGTGGAAGCGAATTCGATTAATCTTTCATCAAGATCAAATTTCTTAGTCATAGAAAGGTTTATAATGATTGTCGGAAATCCATACTTCGGCATTCCTTGTTCCTTGCTCGTCATTCATCACTCACCCATTTCATCTTCTATTGCCTTGCTTACAGTTACCAGTATTTTATCGATCCGGTGACCATCCATGTCGATGATCTCAAAATTAAATCCACGCCACTCCATTTTATCACCAGTTTGAGGAATGCGCTCCAACTCATGAAGAATAAATCCGGCAAGCGTATCGAACTCATGTTCGCCTTCGCCCATCCAATCTGCTTTGTCGAAGTAAGAAAGGAAATCATAAAAAGGTATCTGGCCATCGATCAAATAAGAGCCATCGTCACGCTTCGTTACACTATAGTCCTGTAAATCGGGCTGGGGAATATCGCCCACGATGGCTTCAAGGATATCATTAAGAGTGATCATCCCTAATATTGTTCCGTATTCATCAACAATAAAGGCTGAGTGTTGCTTGGATTCTTTAAACTTTTCCATGACCTGGTAGGCCGAGTTATTCTCCGGAACAAACAACGCCGGCTTCATCAGGTCTTTGAACACGGTCGAATCATGAGCGACATACAGGTCTTTAATTGAGATGATCCCTTTTAGCTGATCAATATCGCCCTCGCAGATGGGATAAATGGAATGTCGTTCGCTGATAATTTTTTGTTTCATCCTTTCCTCGTTGTCATCGAGATTGAACCAAATGATGTCACTACGATGTGTCATCAAGGACGTGATGTTCCTGTCGCCCAGATGAAAAACGCGTTCAATGATCTCCTGTTCGGCTTCATCAATCGTTCCTGCTTCAGTTCCCTCCGTAACCATGGCCTTGATCTCTTCTTCTGTTACAGCGTCGGTTTTCGATCGCTTGATATTGAACAGCGTAAAAAAAAGATTGCTTACTAAGTTCAAAAGCCAAACGATAGGGTGCGTGATCTTTGCAAAGGCGCGCATCGGCCCGGCAACAACCTTGGCGATCTTTTCGGCTTTCAGCAGAGCAATTCTTTTTGGTATTAATTCTCCAAAAATGATAGAAAGAAAGGTCACGATGATGACAATTATCGTCGTTGCAATCGTATCGGCATAGGGCCTCAGTATTTCGATTTTTTCAACGACTGGCTGAAATTGTTTGCCGAATCTTTCACCGGAATACACACCCGTAAGAATAGCGATCAGTGTAATACCGATCTGTGCTGCCGATAAAAATATTTCAGGATTGTTGGAAAGGTCTAAGGCAACTTTTGCCTGGCGGTCGCCCTTTTCAGCCTGGTTCTCCAGGCGGGTTTTGCGGGCGGAAACCAGGGCGATTTCCGACATCACAAATAAACCGTTCAATAGTATCAGGCATGCGAGAATGATTATATCCATTAATGAGTACCGGTTGGTTGTGTATCGAAGTTAACAAATCCGAACTTTTTATTGAAAAACCTGGCAGTGAATAGACCAAAGATGATACCAAGCAGTGCCCCGCAAATAACATCAAGTGGGTAATGAACACCAACATATACCTGCGAATAACCTATCGCAGCAGCCCACAGATAGCCGAGCCAGGTCCATTTTGGAAAATAATTCCTCAATGTAAAATGAAGAAACGTTGCTAACCCAAAATGATTGGCAGCATGATTCGAAATAAAGCTATAGCCACCGGCACATTCATTGATGATCAACCGTACGGAAGAAGCAAACGCAGGGTCACTGCACGGACGCAGCCTTTCGAACGAATGTTTAAAAATTCTGGTACCGGTGAGATCAGTTAGAGCGACCGTACATAGAAAGAAAACAATCCACCACCAGCTATTTCTTCTGAAATTTAGAACCACAAACACAAACAAGAACAGGTAGAGTGGCATCCAGATATTGGATTGTCGAAGGAAAGGAAAAACAGAGTCAAAAACCGGATTTGTCCATTGTCCATTGATCTTTTGAAACAACCATTTGTCGAACCGGTCGAGAGTCTGGAGTATGGTTAACAGGTTATTCATGTAAGATTGCAAATGTAAGAAGCCGTTGAGACTAATTTGGAGAGGGAGCAAATGCGCATGAGGGCGTTTCGGACGTAAAAATTAACATGAAATCATTGTTGGAACGGCTGAAAATGCCTTCTTTTGTAGTCCTTTTTTAGACGGGTTAGACTGCAATTCTTACTGGACGTAACATTATGCTGATAAGATTAAAAATACCTAAGACTATTCTCTGGGTCGTAAATCTCTTCTTCATTTTTCTGCTCATTTTTACATTGTTCAGGCTGGCGACATTTTTTGCTTTTAAACCGCGGGATCTTTCCTTTGGAGACTTGTTGCCGTCATTTTGGCTTGGCATTCGCTATGACCTGCGCTGGATCGCCATTATCCTGCTACCGATCATTTTTTTAAGTCTTGTGCCAAAACTTTCCCCATTTTATTCGACCCGAAATAAAAAATGGTGGACCTGGTACCTGGCCATCATGACGTTCCTTACCTTTTTCTTTTTCGCGGCAGACTTTGGTAATTTTTCTTACAACAACACAAGACTCGATGCCGGTGCGTTGAATTTTTATGAGGATAGCAAGATCGCTTTGCAAATGCTCTGGCAAACCTACCCGATGACATGGATGCTGCTGGGGCTGATTGTAGCCGTGCTTTTTTTCCGTTGGATGTTTCGCCGGAGCCACTGGACCGTAATAACAAAAACTGAAGGTCTGGGTATTCCTTACAAGAGAAAGTGGTTTGTGTTAACAACAATTTTCCTTGGATTATTTGTGTACGGCAGTGTGACGTTCGTGCCATTGACATGGAAGCGTGCATTTGCGCTCCACGATAATTTTAAGTCGTACCTCGCACTAAATCCGTTACAGAACTTTTTTGCAACGCTGCGGTTTCGCCGGCCTGCTTATAATGAGAGCAAGGCACGCGAATACTTCCCCTTGATGGCAGACTGGATGCAGTTACCTGAAAAAGACAGATTCAACTACAAGCGGGAAATTATGCCGGGTAGTAATTCTTCCGAAAGCCGGCCGAACGTTGTATTGGTCTTGTGTGAGTCGTTCAGTATGTATAAGAGCAGTATGAGTGGCAATCCGCTTAACGCGACGCCTTTCTTCAATGAAATGAGCAACAACGGGATCTTTTTTGAACGGTGTTTTTCTCCTCATTATGGTACGGCCCGCGGACTGTTTGCTGTCCTGACAGGTATCCCGGATGCGCAGTTGTACAAATTTTCTACGAGGAACCCCCTTGCTGTTCGTCAGCATACCATCATTAACAGCTTTGAAGGATACAATAAGTATTATTTTTTGGGAGGTGATCCTGAGTTCAACAATTTCCAGGGGTTGCTACATAATATAGACGGGCTTCAAATGATCACAGAGGGAAAGTTTCGTTCGCCAAAAATAAATGTGTGGGGTATTAGCGATAAAAATCTTTTTCTTGAAGCAAATGAAAAATTGAAAAGAGAGACAAGGCCCTTCTTTGCCATCATTCAGACAGCCGATAATCACCGGCCGTTTATGATACCTATGGAAGACAGCGCTTTCGAAAAGTCAAATATTCCTCTCGATACGCTGCAGAAATACGGTTTTGAGTCTATCAACGAATTCAACAGTTTCCGGTATTCTGACTATTGCTTTCAGAAGTTTATGGACGCGGCTTCGAAAGAAAGCTATTTTCACAATACCATTTTTGTCTTTATCGGTGATCATGGAGTGTCAGGTAATGCAAAAGAAATGTATCCGACTACCTGGACAGAGCAACGATTAACCGACGAGCATATCCCCCTGTTGTTTTATGCACCTTACCTGTTGCATCCGCAAAAAAGAAAGCAAGTTGCTTCCCAGGTGGATGTCCTGCCAACCATTGCGGGCATGATCCAGGAATCGTACACAAACACAACGCTCGGCCGCGACCTGCTTTCCCCCGACACAAAAAATAATTATGCATTTACTATCAACCAGGATGGTACCATTGGCATGATAACAAACGACTACTATTTCACAAAGAACATAAACTTTCCACAGGAGCAAATCTTTCCAATGAATGGTAATAGTTTAAACTACAGTTGGCAGGACGTAAAAGCCATAAAGGCAAAGATGTCCGACGTAACCACCGCGTATTACGAAACTGCAAGGTGGATGCTGATGAACAACAAAAAGTAGATACCTTCTATCACTTTTGATTCTCCATTTAACAAATTAGCCGGGTTACTTTCTTATGGTTAACGGAATCAATGGCTGTTAATTCATCAGTACTGTTGTGAAAAATTAGTCATCGGTACAAATTCCAATGGCTCTTATGAAGAAATAAGATCGGAAACATCTTACTGAACAAAAAAGTATAGCCATGAAATTTTTAAAACCTACTGCAATTGCAGCCTGCATCCTATTTTCCATTTTTGCATGCAACAGACTTTCTGATTTAGAAAATAAAGCGGTAGAAACTTCAGTCGCAAACGCAGAAGAAGAAAAAGATAAACCGACGGGAACAGGTGACCAAATTACGGACACGACACCCGCGCCATCTCAAAAACAAAGACCTCAACCGGGTGGAAACACGACTCAGCAGCCCAAGATCGATTTGGATAAGAAAATTATCAAGAGTGCCTCTGTCAACCTGGAGGTTAAAAATTTTAAGTTCTTTAGTGACCTGCTACACGGAAACATCAAAAGGTTTGGAGGCTATGTTGCGCAGGAAGAACAAATCCAGACTGATTATAAAATTGAGAATTCCATCACGGTGAAAGTTCCGGTTGACCAGTTTGATGACCTGGTGAATGCGATTACTAGTGGGGAGCAAAAACTTATCGAAAAAAAAATAACATCGGAGGACGTAACTACCCAGGTGGTGGACACAAGGTCAAGGATGGGCGCCAAGAAACAGGTAAGACTGAAATACCTTGAATTGTTAAAAGAGGCCAAGAATATGGAGGAAATTTTTAGCGTGCAAAGGGAGATCAACGGGATACAGGAAGATATTGAATCTGCCAATGGACGCATAGAATACTTATCGCATTCGGCCGCATATAGCACCATTAATCTTACCTATTTCCAGGTGCTCGACTCTTCAGCAAAAAACGACAATGACGTTTCCTATGGCACTAAGGTTTGGCGATCGTTTAAGGTGGGATGGAATTGGGTAGCAGAGTTTTTAATCGGCATTGTTTCCGTCTGGCCGTTGTTCTTTCTTGGTTTTCTTTGCTGGCTTGGCTACAAAAAGTGGATCGTTGTAAAACCTCAAAAGAAAATTGGTGATCCGGGCCAATAAAAAACCTACTTCTTTCCTTGGTGTTCGGGTTGTCAAAATCTTTTCAACACATAAGGCACAGTAGGAACGTAGGAGCACATAGTAGCGAGGAAATATTCGAGCTTAGTTCCACAAACATCCCTAATGTGAATCTATGTGCCTCTGATCCTAAGTGGTGAATCGCTTCAATTAGTACACTGACTAAGTTTGTGAATTGTTTTGTCTTGCGGAATTGTTTTAATTTTCATTTAAATCTGTTTAACCCAACAAAACGTGATTCAGGCATGAAAAAGAAACTTGTGGTTCTGACAGGTGCTGGCATCAGTGCAGAAAGTGGATTGAGAACATTTCGTGATAGTGATGGTCTTTGGGAGGGTTACAATATTGAAGATGTTGCAACCCCCAGGGCGTGGAGAAGAGATCCTCAGCTGGTTTTAGATTTTTACAATATGCGCCGCAAAAACGTAGCAGAGGCAAAACCTAATGCGGCCCACATTGGCCTGGCAGAACTGGAACAAAATTTCGACGTCCACATTATTACGCAAAATATCGACGATCTGCACGAGCGGGCTGGCTCTACAAAGGTTTTGCATCTTCATGGAGAAATATTTAAGATGCGAAGCGAAAAGAGTTTTGCATTTGTGAAAGAAATAAGAGGAGATATTATGATGGGTGATTGTGCTGAAGATGGTTGCCAGTACAGGCCGCATATCGTCTGGTTTGAAGAACCCGTACCAATGATCGAAGAGGCCATTCCCATTGTTCAGCGTGCAGATATTTTTGCCGTTGTCGGAACTTCCTTGGTAGTATACCCTGCCGCGGGTTTGGTCAATTATGCTCCCTATGAAATACAAAAATTTATCATTGACAAAAGAATACCTTACACATCGTCTGTGTTCAACATCACCGAGATTGAAAAACCCGCGACGGAAGGAGTGCGGATAATGAGGGATATTATTGAAAAGACAACAATAGCATCCTAAACATGATTCATTCGTTTGTCTCCTCAAACTTGATCCCATGCTCTTCCAACTCTTTCAACACCGGGTCATAAATTTCTTTTTTTGTCGGAATGTGCAGGCCCTTTAGTTTGATCGTTCCGTTTAAAATTAATTTTGTCGCGATACCCAGTGGCAGGCCAACAGTCTTCGCCATTGCCGTCCTTACATTATTTTCTCCTTTCACAATCAGTAGGCTACTGGCAGCCGACTGCTGACTGCCGATTACAAACTTTATCTCGTGCATCATCACGATCATATCTTTCTCGTCCGGCTTAAGAGCAAGTTTCCTTTCCAAAGCAAACTGCAGGAGATCTGCGGCACTGCATAAGCCTTTATTGACGATTGTTTCCTTATCATCTAATCCAAGGAAGAATAGTTGCTTCAAAGTAAGATTCGCCTCATGCATTTTATACGCAAGAAAACTTGCCGCCCTGTTTTTCACGTCATCCAGCTCAATTTCCGTTATATTTCCTTTTTCATCGACCGACATAAACTCGTCCGGTATTTCGAGATCCTCTTCTTTTGCTTCCTTTTCAACTTCCATCAGCTTGACAAGATTGTTTAGCATTTCCTTCGTTTGCGAAAAACGATCCGCCAGCTTTTGTTCCAGCCATTTACCAAAGCCGTTTTTATCCATATGCTCCTTAAAAACCTCGTACAACGCCCTTCCATTTGTTTCATATTTTGGAGTTTCATCGGTCATCTTTAACTCCACTACATTTCTCCATCCATACATGAAATCAGGATAGCGAAGGGTTGTGCGAATAAATGTTTCTGCTTCTTCCAAATTATAGAGTGCGGCATAGCTTAATGAATCGCGGTTGGGATACCAACTCAGGTAACCCAATTCGGGAATCTCAATCGCCCTATCCGCGCTGAAAAGGTCTTCATATTGAAGTCGTTTCTCTTCACCATTCTCTTTGTAATGAGCGCCACTCTTGCCGGCTAAAACCACACTTCGCGGATTCCAGCTTATTTTATAGCGCCATGGATTGTCGTCGCTTTCCGGCGCAACAAGCCCACCGCAGTGCGATTGAAAAGAAATGATATGACCATTTTTCGAATGAATGTCATCGATCATTTTCATAGCACTCATGTGATCGATGCCGGGATCCAGTCCCATCTCACAAAGAAATAGCAGGTTACTATCTTCGATTCTTGATTTAAGATTTTTGATTTGGTCATCAACATAGGAAGCAGTCAAAAGGTCCTTTTTTAGTTCAACGCAATCTTGCGCCACGACGTAATGCAGGGCAGGAGGGAGGAGCGAAATGACAATATCGCTTCGCTTAATGTTTTTTTTTCGTTCCGTTTCGTTGTTAATGTCGAAAGACAAAGCAATACCAAAAGATGATTGGCCGATCTTTGATTTGGCCAATTGAAGATCGGCGTCTACTAATGTTAACTGCCAGTTTTCTTTTTCCGCATTTTCGAGCAAATAGTCAATGAGTACGGTCGCAGATTTACCAGCACCAAACAATAATATCTTTTTCATTAACATTTATTTATAGGGAAACGGGGAGAAAGTTACCCGTTAATTTATGAATATCCTTTTTTATTTTCTTTCTTTACAACGACAATCCATCCGTGTTAACGAGAAAATAAGTTTATGAGGGCCATTGCCTCCTCTATTTTATTATTCTGTCTTTTCATTCCGGCTTCCGTTGTTGCTCAGCAGATCTCCGGGAGGGTTCTTAATGAGGGAGGGAAAGCGGCTACACACGTCAAAGTGCAATTCAAAAGCAAACCGGGTATTGTAACAACGAATGCAGAAGGCAAGTTTACAATCGTTGCAAAAGAACTTCCTGATACCTTGTTATTTTATTCAGCAGGGTTTGAGCCCTACAATGTGGTCGTAACAGAAAAAACAGTCAGGGATTCGAGTTTCGAGGTTGTCTTGTTAAGCACAAGAACCAAAGCTTCTGCAACTACGCCCGTCGGTGGAGATAACAAGAATGCGACCAATGCAGTTCGAAATAATTCACCGAAAACAATGGCTCCTGGTCCTGCTAAAAAATTAGCGAGGCTTGACTCGCTTCCTCAATCTACCAGGGGCGTGATCTATAAATCAGGTTTATTGATGGCAGCTGAAGTAAGTGATTTTAATAAATGGAAAATGTGGGAGGATTTTAGAGAAGATGAATTTAAAAACTACTGCGATCATTGGGAAATATATCCGAAGCAACGGTATAGCGTGCTTGTTGAGAATAAAGAACATTTTGCTCAAGTGGGTCAGCCGGTTTTTTTGATCGACAAAAAAACAACCGACACGATTTGGTCAGCCGTTACTGATAATACCGGCAAGGCAGAATTATGGGTCAATATAAAGGGAGCACAAAGGGAAGAAGGTTATCTCATCTCAAGTCCCGGAGCTAAAGATGTTGTGTCGCCCTTTCTTTTTGTTGATGGAATCAATAAAATGGAAGTGAATACTCCGTGTTCAACGTCCCAAACTGTTGACATTGCAGTAATGGTCGATGCCACGGGAAGCATGAGCGATGAAATTGATTTTTTAAAGTTTGAACTGGAAAATGTTCTTCGAAATACGTTTACCCAATATCCGGATCTTGACCTTCATGCAGGCGCTGTTTTTTATCGCGATAAAACAGATGAATACATTGTTCGTCATGTCGATTTTCAAACTGATCTTGTAAAAGTTCTGAACTTTATCAAGCTTCAGCGGGCGGGCGGCGGTGGTGATGTGCCCGAAGCAGTTGACCTGGCATTGCAATCTGCACTGGATAGTTTACACTGGACCGCTACTGCGCGTAGCCGCATCCTGTTTGTTGTGACTGATGCTCCTCCGCATGATGAGTCAAGAGAAAAAATATTTCAGCTTATTCAAAAAGCTGCTGCCAAAGGAATACGAATTGTGCCAGTTATCTGTACCGGCGCTGACCGATCAACAGAGTTCATTATGAGAAGTATGGCCCTTGCAACAAATGGGACCTATGTTTTTCTGACGGATGATGATGGGAGCGGCTCTTCACATACAAAGATCACTACGAGTTTTTTTAATGTTGAGTTTTTAAATTCCCTTTTAGAACGGATCATCAGGCAAATGGTCATTGCCGATAATTGTCCTGAACAAAAAGAAATTCATGCTTTTAAAAACACGCCCGGGAATATAGAAGATATAAGAGTTAATAAAGACCAGGCAAAGCGAAGCATTACCATTGAAAGCAAAACTCATCTCAAAGAGATTTTTATTTCGGATATA